>NZ_BAAACY010000001.1:0-22447 GCF_039521925.1 Virgibacillus salarius
TTCAGGCAAAATACAAGCCTAAATTATAACAAAAAAGATTCCAGCTATCATTTTTTGATAACTGGAATCTCTTTTTTACTTCTCCAGGCTAGTTATGTCCCAGCCCCTTTATTTATGGTAGGATTTACTAATCTCGATCTTCTTTGTTCGTTTCTTTATTACTTCTTCTGTTGCTACGAAGAATATACCCATTAGAAAGATAAACACTGCCCCCATGATTGTGCCAATGCCAATGCCGGTAACCACACTGTATCCGCTTACGAAAAATCCATATGCAAATAGTGCAATTCCAATGAATAATACAGTTGCCCCTACGTACTTAACGGCATTTAGCATTTTTTCATTTATTTCCATCTCGCTCATCCTCCTTATACTTATATTATTCACCTTGTTCACAAAGTTGTCAAATACTTTATGAAAAATTGTTAAAAAGTATAATTGACAAAACAGGTATTTTTTCCATACACTATAGCCAAACAATCAAATGATTATTTGAATGAGGTGTTCTTAATGGTTACAGAAAAACGTGTAAATTCCACTAATGATACATGTGAAACGTTTTGTTTTGATGAGGATAAGGTAAATCGAATGCAGCCAAAAATAAATAAAGTAGAAGGCGTGGAGCAGATTTTTAAAGCACTTGCTGATGCAACACGTTTAAAAATTGCGTATGCACTTACACTAGAAAAAGAATTATGTGTTTGTGATGTTGCTCATATCATAGGCTGTACTAAGGCAACAGCCTCTCATCATTTAAGGCTATTACGGAATATGGGATTAGCAAAATATCGGAAAGAAGGAAAGTTGGTTTTTTATTCGTTGGAGGATGAACATATTCATCAATTAGTAACAATTGCTACTGTGCATGCAAAAGAAGGTGTTGGAAGTGGAGAATAAACAGGTCTATCGTTTAGAAGGCTTATCCTGCACGAATTGTGCCGCAAAGTTCGAAAAGAATATTCGTGCTATTGATAGTGTAGATGATGTGCAGCTTAATTTTGGTGCATCCAAAATTACGGTACAAGGAGCAGCTTCTATTGCGCAATTAGAAAAAGCAGGGGCGTTCGATGGGATTAAATTATACCCAGAGCGACAACGAACGAAACCCAAACGGCCGTTCTGGAAAAAACGTGACAATATAGCCTCTATGCTTTCTCTGCTTTTTACAATTATCGGATATACACTGTTCTTCCAGCTAGGAGAAAACAACCCTTTAACTGTTGGAATGTTCGCTGTAGCGATTTTAACCGGTGGTTATCATTTATTCATAATTGGATTTAAAAATCTTGTCAAGCTGCAATTTGATATGAAGACATTAATGACAGTCGCTATTATTGGTGCAGCCATAATTGGGGAGTGGGCAGAAGGTGCCGTTGTTGTCTTTCTTTTCGCTTTAAGTGAAGCGCTAGAAGGATATTCAATGGATAAAGCAAGGAAATCCATTCAATCACTAATGGATATTGCTCCTAACCGTGCTACTATTAAACGTGGAGGCTCCTTGATTGAAATAGATGTTGAGGATGTGCAGATTGGTGATATTATGGTTATTAAACCAGGACAAAAGATTGCTATGGATGGGGAAGTAGTATCGGGAGAATCATCCATTAATCAAGCTGCTATAACGGGTGAATCGATACCCGTATATAAATCAGTTGGAGAGGAAGTATTCGCAGGTACATTAAATGAAGAAGGGTCGCTGGAAATTCGCGTAACAAAATTTGCAGAAGATACAACAATTGCCAAGATTATTCATTTGGTGGAGGAGGCACAAGCAGAGCGTGCTCCGTCCCAACAGTTTGTTGACCGATTTGCGAGGTATTACACTCCAGTAATTCTTATTATTGCATTGCTAATTGCTATTGTACCTCCATTATTATTTGGAGGGGTATGGTCAGAATGGATATACAGTGGTTTAGCAGTCCTTGTTGTAGGTTGTCCATGTGCATTAGTTATATCAACACCAGTAGCAATTGTAACAGCAATCGGTAATGCAGCCCGTAAAGGTGTTTTAATAAAAGGCGGTATTCATCTAGAAGAGGCCGGTAAACTCCAAGTAATTGCTTTTGATAAGACTGGTACACTTACAGAAGGGAAACCTGTCGTAACAGAAGTAGTATCAATTGGAGCCATGACTGATGGTGATGTGCTTGCATTTGCAGCGGCGATTGAATCATATTCGCAGCATCCGCTTGCTTCAGCGATTATACGTAAGGCGAAGGAAGAAAGGGTAGAAACATGGGATGCAACTGATTTTCGATCGTTTACTGGAAAAGGGGCAAGAGCAGTAGTCCAAGGTAAGCAATATATAATAGGTAGTCCAGCTTTATTTAAAGATATGATAAAGCTACCAGTTGAGACAGAACAAAAAATCCAACAACTCCAATCAGAAGGAAGAACAGTTATGCTACTTGGAACACCAGCGAGGATTGAAGGATTAATCGCTGTTGCCGACCAAATACGAAAAGACAGTCCTTCCATCATTGAAAGACTTGTTCAATTAGGCAAGTGTACGGTAATGCTAACAGGTGATAATCAAGCTACCGGAAAAGCTATTGCTCAACAAATTGGTATAACAGAGACAAAAGCAGAACTTATGCCTCAAGATAAACTAGTAGCGATTAAGCAGGTTCGTGAGCAATATGGAAGTGTTGCAATGGTAGGTGATGGTGTTAATGACGCTCCCGCATTAGCAGCAGCTAATATCGGTATTGCTATGGGCGGGGCAGGAACAGATACAGCATTGGAAACAGCAGATATTGCGTTGATGTCGGATGATTTAGATAAGCTTCCCTATACAATGGCGTTAAGCAAAAAAACGTTGAAGATAATTAAACAAAATATAATCTTCGCTTTCGTTTTAAAATTAGTTGCATTGCTTTTAGTTATTCCAGGCTGGTTGACTCTGTGGATTGCGATATTTGCGGATATGGGAGCGACGCTTATTGTTGTGTTAAATTCATTACGGTTAATGAATGCAAAATAATAAATCCATCTATATGATTTCTTGAGTTGTTCAAGTTTAAATGATCGGTAATTTTTATTGCGATGACATTCAAAAATTCTATTGACAACACCTTATAATCGGCGTAGATTATAACATATCTATTATGATTTATATTAGGTGGAAAATTAATATATCCTAATGCCTTTTATTCGCTGAATCCTTTGAGCGGGGGAACCATTTTTGATAGGATAAATTCCTGTCTTGGGGTGAATCTTACTAGTTAAGAAGGGATACTCTCAGTCCCTAATCCGACAGCTAACCTCGTAAGCGTTTTGTTAAATCTGGGGAGAAAGGTCCAAGGGTCATCCTTTAGACCATTCTGTTTGTAATGGTCTTTTTTTCGTTGATAACGTATTGTATGTTCAAACAGCGATGATAAATAGAATCTATGTTGTATATGCTTTGTGCTTCTTCAGCACTTATGAAGTAACAAACTGATTTAATCAAGCTTTGAACATCCTTTTGAGGTGACAGCGAATGGGTTTTACATAAAGGATATAGAGAAAGAAGGATGAATGTTGAAAAGGAAACAATTTGCAGTCATTGGTCTAGGGAGATTTGGCAGCAACGTATGCAAAGAATTATATCAATTAGGACATGAGGTATTAGCTATTGATGCAAATGAGTCTATTGTCGATTCGCTTAAGGAATTTTCTTCTCATGCTGCAGTGGCTAACGCAACAGATGAAAGAACGTTAAAATCACTTGGTCTTCGAAATTTTGATTTTGCGATTGTAGCCATAGGCGAGCATATTCAACCAAGCATTTTATGTACATTGTTATTGAAGGAAATGGGGATTAAGCAGGTGTGGGTTAAAGCGCAAAATATACAACATTTTAAAGTATTAGAAAAGATTGGAGCAGACCGTATTATACAGCCTGAAAAAGAGATGGCCATGCGGATTGCTCACCAACTTGATTCTGAAAAAATAATTGATTATATTGAACTGTCGAAGGAATATAGTATTGTGGAATTAGTAGCTACTAAAAAAATTAGTAATAATACACTTGTACAGCTTGATGTCAGGAAAAAATATGGCTGCACAATTTTAGCAGTAAAGCGAAGAGATGAAGTAAATATATCACCACTACCAAACGATTTCATATATCAAGGTGATATATTGGTTGTAATGGGACATAAGAATGATATTAAACGATTTGAAAATAGAGGTATGTAGAAGATGAGGAAAATCATTTCGTTACATCCGCTGCGAGGTAGTATTATTCATTTAAGTCCACCGCAAATTCTGGCGTTGGGATTCTTGGTATTTATCATCATTGGCACGGTACTTTTAAAAACGCCAATAGCAACTGAAGTTCCGATATCCTGGTTAGATGCCTTGTTTACTGCTACATCAGCTATTACTGTGACAGGTTTAGTCGTTGTGGATACCGGAAATGCTTTTACCATTTTTGGAGAGCTGGTTATTATGACGCTCATGCAAATTGGTGGCTTAGGATTAATGACATTTTCTGTTTTAATATTAATGATGCTTCGAAAAAAAGTCGGACTTCATCAACGAAAGCTAACACAGGAATCATTAAGCTTAAATGAAACATCGCTAGGAGGACTGCTTCGATTAGTGAAGCTATTATTTATATTTTCTATCTCTATTGAGGCTATCGCCTTTCTCTTGCTAACGATTCGTTGGGTTCCAGAATTCGGCTGGGAGCAAGGTTTACATCAAAGCCTTTTTCATAGCATATCCGCCTTTAATAATGCAGGTTTTTCTTTATGGTCTGATAGTCTTTCTTCATTTGTGGGGGACCCTATTATTAATGTTGTTATAACAGGACTATTTATCACAGGAGGACTTGGATTTACGGTGCTAGTGGATATATGGGATAAGAAGGGTTTTCAGAAATTATCCTTACATTCGAAGCTAATGATTGTTGGAACATTGATCATCAATATCGTAGCATTATTTACTTTATTTGTGTTAGAGTATTCCAACCCAGCTACAATTGGTAATCTACCGTTAATGGATAAGCTATGGGGATCTTATTTTCAAGCAGTTACTCCAAGAACGGCAGGTTTTAATTCACTGGATATTGCTGAAATGACTGTACCATCTATTTTAGTGTTAATGATGCTCATGTTTATTGGAGCTGGTAGTGGTTCAACAGGCAGTGGTATTAAGGTAACCACCTTTATCGTAATGATTTTAGCAACGTTGTCCTACTTAAGAGGTAAGAATGAGACAACGGCTTTTGATCGAACCATTAAGCCACATGTTATTTTACGTGCTTTATCGATAATGATTATTAGTATATTAGTAATCTTTGTTGCTGTTTTTATATTAAGCATTACGGAGAAAGCACCGTTCCTAGTAATTGTATTTGAAGTCATTTCCGCTTTTGGTACGGTAGGTTTGTCGATGGGGTTGACAGGTGATTTAACATCATTTGGAAAATGTGTCATTATCATAATGATGTTTATTGGTCGAATCGGACCATTAACGCTGGCATTTGTATTCGCTAGACAAAGAAAGAAATCATCCATTCGTTACCCAGCAGAAGATGTGTTTACCGGCTAAGCTTATTATGAGAGTTAGAAAATCAAAATCCTTTTCTATTTAGTAACCAAGGTTTTTCTTGAATTGAAGAGAACGCTACTCACTTTTTGTGAAAGGAAAATGAAAGGACAGGAATTTGTAAGTCATTCATTTTCTTAACGTGAAGTATTTACAAAGCCTCTATAATTCAGTAAGATAATAGAAATATTTTATGTAAAGGCAATGATGAGAAGAGTAGATGGATAAGAGCTTAAACAGAGACCTTTCGCTTAGCTGAAAACGAAGGAGTATCGAGTCCATTGAAACAAGGCTCCGAGCTGCGCATGGGAATTTCCTATTTTTTTATTATAGGAAAGGATCGTGTGACGGGATCTCCCGTTATAGGGATAGGGTATAAGCATGCTATGTTGTTTAGCTGCCGTACTTGATAAGATTTCTGTGGCGACACAGGAATAAAATGGGGTGGCACCGCGATTTTGGATTCCAAATCTCGCCCCCAAGATGACTGTCTTGGGAGGTGAGATTTTTTATTTACATCAGAGTTTAGTTACAGTGCCTGTATTTTAGAAGTTCTTTAAAGTTTTAAGCTAGCGGAGGCACTGCCACTTTTTTTGTTTTAAATAAAACTGGGGGGATTCAAAATGGTGGTTGCGTTGCGTGAATGGAGGAATCCTTTATTACTATTGTTAGGTATAGGTATATCGAATCTTGGTGGCTGGATATATTTAATTGCACTTAATTTAATTGTGCTTGAATGGACAGGTTCACCATTGGCCGTTTCAATTCTATATATGCTAAAACCGATTGCTTCTATTTTTTCAAGTTTTTGGGCAGGTAGTTATATTGATCGTCTGAACAAACGGAAGCTAATGATTAATTTAGATATATGTAGAGGGATATTGATTTTAATACTTCCCTTTATATCCAAGCTCTGGATTATGTATGGAATCGTTTTTGTCATTAATATTGCAGATTCTATTTTCGGTCATACATCAATGGTTTACTTTACGAAGTTAATTCCTAAAAAGAATCGACAACGCTTTAATGCATTAAAAAATTTTACCTCGTCTTGTGGATTTTTACTTGGACCGTCGATAGCTGGATTGCTATTTCTGCTGGGTTCACCTTTTTTAGCTATTCATTTAAATGGTGTTTTTCTTCTACTATCAGCAGTAATCTTATTAATATTACCTAATGTTGATGCGAAAAATAACTCAGAGGTAGCTAGTGTATCATGGCAAATGATTAAATCAGATTGGAAAACAGTTGTGACTTTTAGTAAGACATCGATGTACATTGTTACTGTTTATTTGCTGTTTAGTGGGGTTACTGTTTTGATGACTGCTATTGACTCATTAGAAGCTGCTTTGGCGACAGATGCGTTGTCTTTTAGTGAGAGTGAATATGGTTTACTTGTAAGTATAGCTGGTGTCGGATTTATTATTGGTTCAATCGTGAATAGTGTAATAGCAAACTGGGTGAAAAATTATTATTTAATAGGTTTAGGAGTTTTGGTCACTGCCATCGGTTATCTTATCTTTGCTTTTTCAACTAATTATGGTATGGCTGCTATAGGTTTTTTCGTCATCATGTTTGCACTATCTTTTGCTAACACAGGTTTCATGACCTTTTATCAAAATAATGTACCAGTTGATTTAATGGGTAGATTTAGTAGTATATTTGGTATAGTAGAAGCTTTTTTTATTATTTTTTTGACAGGAGCTTTTGGTTTGATAGCAGAGTTAATTGCAATTCGACCAGTGATGATAACTGGATCTATCGTTTTATTAGTACTTGGGTTAATAATTTGCTCTGTTGTTTTAAAATCCTCAAAAAGACAATTTTATAAGCTAGATAAGGATGCAATTAGTTAGTTTAAAGAAATGAAATGAAATTTTAGAATCTCCACATAAATTCCATATGAATTACACAACAGTTCCATATGTTCCTTTTACTATAGAAGAAAGAATTGGTTGATAAATAAGGAGTATGGTAATGGAGAAACAAATGAAGTTCGTTTTTGATACAACAGATTATTATCGATTTATCCGGTTATTAAGAGAAATTACGCCATATCAGCTTAAAGTCGATAAAGCAAACGGTAATGAAGAAGTCTTGAATATCTCGGAAAGAATCATCTATTATCGGTTAAAGAAGGAACTGGATGATTATTATCAACAATTAGATAAGGCTTGGTTTAACTAATAACAATATAACAAATAAGATTCAGCTGTTTATCTGCTGAATCTTATTTTACATATGGTAATTTTATTTAATAGGTACGTGATTCTTTAGTTGGCGGGAGAAAGCTCATCCTCAGTTACCCATTTATGGTTTTTAACTTCTTCACCACTTGTGTTAGATATATAATCAACCATGTATACAGTTGTATCTTTAGCTGAATCGATGGTGGCAGTAGCTCCATCCATTCCTTTCATATGAGAAGCTTCTACTTTTACTTCTGATCCAGATTCCAGCCGCTTAGCTCCAGGGTTCATTAGCTCCTCATGTATCACCCATTTATGGTTCTCTACTTTTTTTCCGCCATTAGTCGGGGTATAGGTGATGGTATATACAGTAGTATCATATGCACCAGAAATGGTTGCTTCAGCACCTTTCATTCCTTCCATATGATCTGTTTCAATTATTGCTTTGCTGCCAACCTCATATGTTGGGTTTTTTGCTGTTTGTAAGCCTTTTGGTACGTATTCAGAGCTAGAATGTTCCATTTGATCGTGATCACTTAATCCGGATTCCGTTTCTGGATCCGCGTTTTCAGTAGGACTATCGTTATTTTCCTGTGTACTTCCACATGCTGATAGTGTCATTGCTACAATAAATATACCAATTGCCAATCCCCATTTCCGCTTGTTCATGAGACTACCCCCTTCTTGTTAGTGATATGTCTCTATTAATTTACCCAGTAAATTTGCAGATTTTTTGCAGTTTATATGACATATTATATACAAAAAATGTAAAATATTAGCTGCATAGCTCGTCTGCACAGAAAATCAATAATTTTTTAATACACTGAATAGAAGTGTTTAATATATGGGGGAGGTAATATAATGAAAAAATTTATAGATTATAATAAGTATACAGAGACTGTATTACAGATACAGCTATTACCGATTTTGAAAGGCGGTTAATATGGTTAATAAGCTTTCTCTAAAAATAGGTATGCTTTTCTTTTTCGTTATTTTAATAATAGAAGGCTTGCTCTATTTTATTCTCTACATGAATTTAGCCAGTGAGCGTATTGAAGAAATAATCAATAATTTACTTGCACGAGGTAATACACATAGTGAAGTGTTAGAGGACAACTTTGAGGCAACAACGCTTGAACACGTTGGGTTAATGGAATCTGCATCTGAGTTTGTCGTTATCATTACTGATGAAGCAGGAAAGATTCTAGTTCATTCAGATCCAGTTCAGTCGGAAATGACAGAGGTTATTGAGCGTACGAACTATGATTCCATACCTTCAGAAGGTGTTGTCATTGAAGACAGATGGAAGGATAGACAGTTTATTGCTACGGATAGTCCCATCACGATAAATAAAGAGCATCGCGGGCATGTTTTTATGTTCGCTCATACCAATCAAGTCAAGCGGGTCTTAGATCATTTAAGTAATCAATTTTTATTTATTGGTATCATTACGGTGGTTTTAACGATTATTACCATTTTTATTCTTTCTCGATTTATTACACTGCCATTGATGAAAATAAAGCGTGCTACAGAACAGCTAAGTGAAGGGAATCATTTTATTGGATTACATACAGAAAGAAGGGATGAACTGGGTGAATTAGCACAGGCGATCACAAGCTTATCCAATGATTTAGACCGGTTGAAGAATGAAAGAAATGAATTCCTAGCAAGCATCTCTCATGAATTACGGACACCACTAACGTATATGAAAGGGTATGCGGATATAGTTTATAGTCAGGCGTTAACAGATGCAGATTTAAAAGAATATATTAGTATTATTCGTGAAGAGACGGAAAACCTATCTATTTTAATCAAACATTTATTTGAATTAGCGAAAATGGATCAACATTCTTTTCCTATAAGGCGTGAGAAAGTCTTTTTAAAGCAGCTTGTAACATCTATTGTCGACTTCATAACACCTGTGCTAGAGAAAAAAGATGTCGCGCTGTTTGTACGTTGTCCCAATCATATTTCATGCTACATAGATCCAAATTGCTTTCAGCAAGTTCTATTAAATATTTTAGATAATGCCAACAAGTATTCGGTAAAAGGTGGGGAAATTAAACTAGAAGTAAAGGACAGTGATAGGTATATTGAGATTATCGTTCGTGATCAAGGTGAAGGCATACCGAAAACGGATTTGCCTTATGTGTTTGATCGCTTATATCGTGTTGAAAAATCCCGTTCTCGAAAAAATGGTGGTAGTGGATTAGGTCTTGCCATTGCCAAAGAAATTGTTGAGGCTCATGATGGTATCATCCAAATATACAGTGAACAAGACGTTGGAACAAAGGTAATCATTAAAGTACCAAAGGGTGAGGTTATTGAAGAATGTACTTTTAATAGATGATGAACAAAGGATGTTGGATTTATTAGCGTTGTACTTGAAGCCACACAAATATATCTGTACAAAGGCGCAAGATGCTACAAAGGCACTAGAGCATTTAGAAAAAGAAAATTTTGATATTATTCTGTTGGACATCATGATGCCTGAGGTAGATGGTTGGGAGCTTTGCCAATCTATCAGAAAATTTTCTGATATACCGATTATCATGATAACTGCACGAGATCAGCAAGAGGATATTGTTAGAGGGCTTCGTTTAGGAGCTGATGATTATGTAACAAAGCCCTTTAATGCACAGGAGTTATTAGCTAGAATAGAAGCGTTATTACGTCGTACAGTACCAAAAAATGTAATAGAGGTTGATGGTCTACGCTGGGAAGAGGAACGGTTTGAATTAAGCTATGGTAATCAGGTGATTAAGCTGACGCCCAAAGAATTTTTTATGATTGGTCACTTAATGAAACACCCTAATAAGGTATTTACACGGGAGCAATTTATTGAATTAATTTGGGGTTATCATTCCGATACGGAAGGAAGGACCGTTGATTCTCATGTGCGCAATATGCGTGAAAAAATAAGACAGGCTGGGTTTTCCATAGATGACTATTTGCAGACTGTTTGGGGGGTAGGTTATAAATGGGTGGTTCAAGATTAAGTAGATGTAAATAGGAGTTGGACTAAGCATATAACTTTGAAGTGATAAATGAGCGAAGTAGGAGACTGAGACAAAAGAATTAATTATCGTCCGTTTTTTGATTAGAATCATTCATTTAGCACCTGATATAAGCACGTGTCCGAAGATCCACTTGGTAACGTGTTTTTCTTTACCAAGTTAGCTGAGGCCGTGCCGCGGAAAGCGCGTATATTTTCACGGTGCAGCGATAATACTCCTATTGATTAATTCGTATTTTGAGTAAAGAAGTTGTGTTTTGTCCCAGCCTCTTGTCTTTAAATTAGCATTCTTCTTTAAGCTGATTTACAAGCATCCGCACATGCAAAGCATGCATCTGCACATTTCTGACAATGATCGTGTGCATGCTTTTTGCATTCGTTTCCACAGGCTTCGCAAATTTCTGCACAGACAGAGGTTAACGCAGCAGAAAATGGTGTCCCTCTGCAGATTGCTTGCTCCAGATAGCTGCAAATATCTGCGCATTCTCGATCTAAACGTATACAGTTGGTCATCATTTTGATATCTTCCTCCTGCAAGCAGGCGTCATAGCAATGATTGCATGCTGTCATGCATTCATGTAATGCGCGAATAAGCTCCTGATGCTGTTCATGCCCCATTATTTTTACCTCCTAAAGATGAAATTAGAGAATGGATCGCAGTAAATTCTCTAGCTAAGTTCATCATGTTATTTCATCACTAACACTTACGTTGCCCAACTTCTTATATAATAAACAAATTCCTTTCAAGGATTTGTTATTTTGATAAACTGTAGAAAAGGAAATTGATGAATAGAGGAGAGAGGTTCCGATGAGTTACCAATGGTTAGATTGGGCAAGAAGATTACAATCTCTATCCCAAGCTGGTTTAACTTTCACGAAGGATATATATGATCGAGAGCGCTATGAAGAGCTACAGCAAATAAGTAAAGAAATAATAGAGAGTTATTCGGAAATAGAGATGCAGCAATTATCGAACTTATTTGCATATGAAAAAGGATATCAAACACCTAAACTTGATGTGAGGGGTGCAGTATTTAAAGAAGAAAAAATATTAATGGTTAGAGAAAAAATGGATGATAAATGGTCACTGCCTGGAGGCTTTTGCGAAGTGGGGTTATCACCTAATGAGAACATTGTGAAGGAAATATGGGAAGAATCAGGGTATCATGTCGTGCCAACAAAATTGCTTGCGTTGTTAGATATGAATAAGCACTCTCATCCGCCACAACCCTATCACTATTATAAACTATTTATTCGTTGTGAAATTGTTGGTGGAGAGGAGAGTACTGGTATTGAAACGAAAGGGATAGACTTTTTCGCAGAGGATCAGCTGCCAGTTCTTTCTGTCGGTCGAAATACCGTAGATCAAGTTAAAACCCTATTTGAATTTAGTCGTAATCCTACAAAACAAGCGATAGTAGAGTAGGTAGTTAAAATCATGTCTCTGCATCAAAGCAGGAAAAATTAGTACAGCTATCGAAATAGGATTGTATAGAAAGGAAAATTGATGTACTTACAATACTTATTTCATGAGCCAATTCAATATATTACTAAATTAACGCCTAGCTACGAAGATCAGGCAAGTGATGTTTCGTTTGTGCAAACGAAGCGTCAGGCAGTGGTTGTACGTATTACGAGAATGGTAGATGAGCAGAGTAATGATTTTGGGTGGAAATGTAAAAGAATATTTGGGATTGATCCAAGAAACGTATTTTCCTTAGAACGTATAAATAATACATTAAATAATCTAACTTCCTGACCAAGGGTTGTTCATAAGGAGAAATCGTTTAATAGAGAATTCGTAGTCGTAGAGAAGCTGGAAGGGAAAACGCTTGAATCGTTTGTTGAACGACCTCCTGCTGTGCTACAAGGTCTTGGAAAAAGATTGGCAAAAATTTATTAGTATCAGCAATTTTTGTTCCAATGCAATTTTTAGCTGTTAAGAATGGTATAACAGGTTTAATTCGTACAGAGGCTTATGCCTATTGCACCAAGAGATTTAGACTTTATTGGATTGGAATACGTTCTAGATAATTCTTCTGCATTAAGTTTAGGAAGGGTTATGAGTCGATATGGGAGCTTCCTGATTTAAAGCATGTAGACGGTTATCCCACATATAATTGGCAGTAAGCCCCACTTCAAGCAATAAAGTGAAACCAATATGGATAAGTGGGGGATCGACTACCAGTAAATGTCCGATTGGTTCAAAGGCTTTAGGTCATACCCTTGTGGTACGAACAAGCAGTTGAGGACAGCAAAACCCCCACTGATTGAAGTTTCAATGTATCGTTAGCTATATTGATTATTAGCGGTACAAGGTGACATGGATGTGAAGGTATGACTAGATTATAAGGTGCTATTTTAAGGGAGGAAGACGAAGATGAATCCTATTTTGATTGTCGGTGCAGGTCCAACAGGACTTGTATTGGCTTTAAGTATGACTAAGTTTGGGGTTCCAATTAAAATTATTGACAAAGCAGATGGACCAGGTACTTCTTCTAGGGCAATGGCCGTGATGCCTAGAACGTTAGAGTTTTACAATCAGCTTGGCATTTCCGGTGCAATCATTAATGAAAGTATTAAAATAAAGGAAATGCAGCTACATGTGGATGGGAAAAAAAGAGCTCGTATGCATGTTGGTAGTTTAGGAACAGGGTTAAGCCCATTTACATCTCCATACAGTTTTCCGCAGGATGAGCATGAAAAACTACTTCTTGAAAAACTAAACGAATTTGGTATAACTGTCGACTGGAACACAGAGCTTCTTTCTTTTCAAGAAGATCAAAAATGTGTAAAAGCAAAAATGCTTCAGGCTGGTCATGCTTTGGAAGAAGAATTTGCTTATATCTGTGGTTGTGACGGTGCTGGAAGTGCAGTTCGGCATCAAATCAACGCAGATTTTCCTGGGGGAACTTACGAACAGCTATTTTACGTCATGGATATTAAAGCTACAGGTAGACCGATAGACTCGCAACGAATATCGCTTTGTTTTAGAGGAGAGGAATTTGTTGTACTTTTACCTGTTCGTAGTAAGAATACAACGAGGGCGATTGGTATATTTCCAAAACAGCTTGTTAATAGTCGTGACGATGTTGATAAGCTAGTATCCTTCATGGAAGAGGCTTATCAGTTGGACATAAAACAGGTTAATTGGTTTTCTACATATAACGTTCATCATAGGGTCGCTAGTCATTTTACTAAGGGTAGAGCATTTCTTGTCGGTGATGCTGCACATATTCACTCTCCTGCTGGTGGTCAGGGAATGAATACTGGAATTGGCGATGCGGTTAATCTCGGCTGGAAGCTTGCTTCTGTCGTACACGGAAAGGCGAAGGAAGAGTTACTTCATTCGTATGAAGTAGAGCGGAGGGCTTTTGCCGAACGCTTGGTAAATACCACGGATCGTGCTTTTACAAGTGTGGTTTCTGGCAGTTTTATCAATCGATTATTACGAAAACAAATTGTCCCAAGGCTTATACCCCTTGTAGATCATTCCATGCGTATTAAAGAGCAGCTATTTAAAATTATTTCACAAACGCAAATTGAATACACTCAAAGTCCACTAAGTAGTGGCAAGTATATGGGGGTAGAGTCAGGACAACGGCTTCCATTTACTGGAGATAACTATCAAACATTACAAACCATGGATTGGCAGGTTCACGTATACGGGTCAGCTTCTGCTCAATTATTGAATTTTTGTAAGAAGCGTGGATTACCTCTTCATACTTTTAGTTTTGATTCAATTGCGGAGCAAAAAGGATTACAGAAAGAAGCGATGTATTTGCTTCGTCCGGATGGTCATATTGGTCTCGTTCATTCCTATCAGGATATACAACGATTACAGGAATACCTTGATAACTGGGGTATTACTCCGTTCCATGCCAAGCAGTAACAAAAGATAATTTGAAACATGGTTATCCCGCTTTTTTAGCGGGATTATTTTTATGGTTTTACAATTACTATAGGGGGGTATAGTATATTTGTATTGGAAATAATAACTAAGCAAATGATAAGAGTGAGGAGGGTATTTTATGAAACAAAAACATCAACACCATAATCATGAGCATCATCATACACATGTAGATCGAGAAAGCAATCAAGATAAGCACATGCACAAGCATCATCATGAAGAGCACAGCCATCACGGTCATCATGACCACGGTGACATGGTAAATGATTTTAAGAAACGATTTTTTATATCATTGATTATCACTATTCCAATTCTAGTGTTATCTCCAATGATTCAGGGATTTATTGGTGTGAATTGGCGATTTCCATCTGATCAATATATTCTATTTGCGCTAGCAACAGTTATTTTCTTCTATGGCGGTTGGCCGTTTATCACAGGTGGCATCCGTGAATTAAAAGATCGTAATCCTGGAATGATGATGCTTATTGGCTTAGCCATTTTAGTTGCTTACGGGTATAGCTCTCTAACGGTCTTTGGTTGGGAAGGTAAAGACTTCTTTTGGGAGTTAGCAACATTAATTGATATCATGCTACTTGGTCATTGGGTAGAAATGCGTTCGGTGATGGGCGCGTCCAATGCTCTTGAGCAATTAGTCAAGTTAATGCCTAATGAAGCACATAAACTAGATGAAAATGATGAAATAGAAGATGTACCATTGTCTGAATTGGCAAGTCGTGATCGTGTACTTGTTAAGCCTGGAGAAAAGATACCCGTAGACGGTACCATCCTTGATGGAAAATCTGCAGTAGATGAATCCATGCTTACTGGTGAGTCAGTACCCGTTGAAAAAGTAAAAGGTGACGAAGTAATAGGTGGTTCTGTAAATAAAGAAGGGTCGCTAACTATTCAAGTGGAGAAGACGGGAGAAGCGTCATTTTTATCTCAAGTTGTTACGATGGTGAAAGAAGCGCAGGAATCAAAATCGAAAACGCAGGATCTCACTAATCGAGCTGCCAAATGGTTATTTTATCTTGCCTTATTTGCAGGGTTAGCTACATTAGTTATTTGGCTGCTGCTTGGGTACTCTTATGATATAGCCATTGAGCGAATGGTTACGGTTATGGTTATTACTTGTCCACATGCTTTAGGGCTAGCTGCACCTTTAGTCGTTGCAGTTTCAACATCCATCTCTGCAAAAAAGGGGCTACTCATTCGTAATCGAGCTAACTTTGAAGGTGCAAGGAATTTAAATGCGGTTGTCTTTGATAAGACTGGTACGTTAACCAAGGGAGAATTTGGCGTTACAGATATTATTGCAGATAAAGGGTATCAAAAAGATGAGGTACTTGCTTATGCTGCGAGTGTTGAGCAGAATTCAGAGCATCCAATTGCAGCCGGAATTATTGGAGCAGCCAAAGATAAAGCTATCTCATTAAACAAGGTAAATGATTTTGAATCGATTACTGGCAAAGGGATTCAGGGAAAAGTAGATGGCAAAACGATTAACGTTGTCAGTCCCAAATATGTACTTGATAATTATCTAACATTTGATCGGAAGCTGTTTAGTAAAATGTCGGAAGAAGGTAAGACCGTAGTATTTGTGCTGGTTGAAGAGGAATTAATCGGTATGATTGCGCTTGCTGATATGGTAAGGGATACAGCAAAAGAGGCGGTTAGATCGTTGAAGAAACAGGGTATTCATTCTATTATGCTAACTGGAGATAATCAGAAGGTGGCAGATTGGGTTGCTAAACAATTAGGAATAGAAGAGGTTTATGCTGAAGTATTGCCAGATGATAAAGCGAATCAAGTGAAAAAAATTAAGGAAAAGGGTTGGAAAGTTGCTATGACTGGAGATGGTGTCAACGATGCACCTGCATTAGCAACTGCGGATTTAGGAATTGCAATTGGTGCAGGAACAGACGTAGCTATGGAGACTGCTGATGTTGTTCTTGTAAAAAGTAATCCAAATGATGTGGTAGAACTAATGGATTTATCACGGAAAACGTACCGAAAAATGGTGCAAAATCTATGGTGGGCAACAGGTTATAATATATTTTCTATTCCGCTAGCTGCTGGCGTGCTCGCGCCGATTGGAATTGTTCTTAGTCCAGCGGTTGGTGCAGTGCTAATGAGTTTAAGTACTATAATCGTAGCAATTAATGCGAAATTATTAAAAGCATAAATGTAATAAAGCGGCTTAAGGTTCCTCCCAAGCTGAGGGATAAAAAAACTAGTATATATAAAGCCTAGTAATCATGTTATTCTTTCATCGTAAAAGGAAATAGCAGAGGGATGACTCGTGTTGTATTTTCGCAGGAGTCACCCCTTATGCCTCTACGTTATTAACGTGTTTTCCATAGGATGAGAATCATCACCATTTCAAAAAAATGAACGATAAAGGTTCGAACGACTTTCTGGAAATAACTTCGTATCTTCCGATTCATATCGTTTGGAGCTTCGTTCACTCGCACCCTTTTGAGTAATGTTAATATATAATGATCCGTAATACCGTTTCATAGGAATGTGTTCCCCATCGAAAAGTGTTTTCCAAATTAAGCTCCTAATATAGTATCGACAATACCGTATTCTTTTGCTTCCTTAGCGCTCATGAAGAAATCACGTTCTGTATCTTGTGCTATTTTTTCATATGGCTGGCCGGAACGATCGGCAATTAATTGATTGATTTCTCGCCGTTGCTTAATAATGCGATTAGCATAGATATTCATATCACTGGCTTGGCCCTTCATCCCACCGTGCGGTTGGTGTATCATAACCTCTGAGTGAGGGAGTGCAATTCTTTTCCCTTTTGTTCCTCCTATAAGTAGCACGGCGCCAAAAGATGCTGCCATACCTGTACAAATAGTTTGAACATCAGGTTTAATATGGTTCATCGTATCTAAAATCGAAAAACCGGCTGATACAGAACCGCCTGGGCTGTTAATGTACATTGAAATATCTTTTTTTGGATCTTGAGATGCTAAAAATAGTAATTGTGCAGTTACTGCGTTAGCGAGTGTATCATCAATTTCAGAACCGATAAATACAATACGATCTTTTAATAACCGTGAATAAATATCATAGCTCCGTTCTCCGTGATCTGATTGTTCTACAACATAAGGAATTGGTACGTTCATACGTTAACACCTGCCTTTATCGTTTAAGAGGAGTAATTGAATGAGGTAAAGGCTGTTCCTTATTCAGAAATATGTTAAGCAGCCATTTTACTTTCCATGGTATTTGGTGTATGTTGTCGTTGAGCATATAAGGCGCGAACAGAAGCATTATCTGTCAGTAAGTTTGCTAGTAGTTGAACATCATCGTTTTGTAATGCATAGGTGTATAATTGGATACGTAGCACCTGATCTTCATCTATTGGTGAATCAAAATCTAAACTTTTTCGAACCTCATCCTTTACTTTTTGTCGTGCTCGAAAAAGATTTGCCTTAACGGCTCCAATGCTTACATTTGTCAATTGAGCAATTTCTTTGAGGCTGCATTTACAAACATCTGCGAGTAAGAAAAAGATTTGTTGGTTTATAGTCAATTTGGATACTAACTGATTTAATAGATGCACAAGATTTTGCGAAAGTATATCACTTGTCGAATCGGCAATTTGTTTTTCGTAATACTCGTATGGGATTATTGGTAGCTTTTTTTTACGTAGCTCATCAATCCATGTGTTTCTGGCAATTGTAGAAAAATAAGCTTTTTTTAGTGATGTAGGTTGATGTTTCTTCCAATTCACATAGGATTTTACCCAAGTTGTTTGCATGAGATCTTCTGCATCATGGGTGTTCTGTGTGAAGTGCAAACAAGCCTTCCAAATAGAAGCTACACACTTATTCCAAGCTTGTTGAAAATCGTTATCCATGGAAAACACTCCTTTTTCAATCTCCCCTTTCACATGTATTAACGAAAAAACGGCATAAAAGGATACGGATAGTTTAAAAAAATAAAAAAAAGAATACTATCTATGTAGTATTACAATGAATAGGATAATATGGGGAAATACGTAATTCAAAAACACCTGTTGCATCTATGAATAGAACATGATATGCTTAACAGGCTATGCAAAAAAATAATTTATACAATATTTTTATCCAATTATATTATATCAATTATTTTTTGTGAAGTCAACACAAATGAGTAAAATAGTTGAATGGGGTTGGTTAAATGAGTTCGAAACATGGTGATTGGGTGGTTGAGCAACAAAGAGTAGAAAAGGTGATGGAAGAAATTTATAAAAAGGAAGAAAAACTACTTTCAAAGACTTCGGAATTGAAAGATAGTGTTATCGACCTTCGTAAAACATTTTGGGACGATGTGACAGTTAACTTGGATGAACCAGATGATGTAATTGAAACAGAAGCTAGCATCAAACAACAAGCTGAGCTATTAGCTCAAAAGGAAAAAATTCATGGAAGCATGGCTAAAGAACTTCAAACGCTAAAACAATTAAAAAATAGCCCATATTTTGGAAGAATTGACTTTAAAGAAGATGATGAAAAGACAGCAGAACAGCTATATATTGGTATTTCCTCTCTTATGGACAGAGAGGAGAAAGATTTCTTAATCTATGATTGGCGCGCACCCATATCAAGCCTATATTATGATTACACCTTAGGTAAAGCTGCCTATCAAACGTTGGATGGTATGGTGATGGGGAATATATCATTAAAAAGGCAATTTATTATACGAAATGGTGAAATAAAGGGAATGTTCGATACCGGATTGACTATTGGAGATCAGCTGCTTCAGGAGGCGTTGGGAAATAATGCTAGCTCTACAATGAAAAGTATAGTTGCTACTATACAGAAAGAACAAAATAAAATTATTCGCAATGAAAAGAGCAAGCTTTTACTTGTACAGGGAGTAGCTGGAAGTGGTAAAACATCAGCAGCGCTACAGCGTATTGCATACTTAATGTATCGTTATCGTAGTGAATTAACCCCTGAGAATGTGGTTTTATTTTCACCTAATCCACTATTTACGAGCTATATAAATAATGTGCTTCCTGAACTAGGAGAAACTAATGTGAAGCAATTAACTTTTTTTGATTATTTACAAGATAAGGTTGGGGAGGCAATGAGTATTGAATCTCCTTTTGCACAAATGGAATATTTGCTCACTTATCAAGAAGATGCTAACCGTCATTTTCGATTAAACAATATTAAATATAAATCAACAATAGCATATAAGCATCTACTTGACACATATATAGCTGACCTTCATGCGGAAGGAGTACAATTTAAAAATATTTCATTTCGTAAACGTATTTTAATACCGAAGGAGAAGGTGAAGGAATATTTCTATACGATGGATCCAAATATATCCTTGCCAAATCGAATAGAGTTAACCGTTAAGTGGCTATTGAAAGAGCTTTATCAATTTCAAAGAGAAGAACTGAATAAAGATTGGGTTGAAGAGAAAATAGGACTGCTAGATAAAGCCGCATATGTGAAAGCGTATTATGAAGCTCAGGAGCAGGATGGGGATAGTGCAGTTGATGAAGAGTTAATATTAAGGAAGGTTGTAGTAGCCAAGATGTTCGATTCATTAAAAAGGCAAATAAAGCAGTTAGCCTTCGTAAACGTTTTAGCTACTTATAAGAGGTTCTACACGTGCTGGGAGTCAGATGAGCTACCAGAAGACTGGACGTCATTTTCCTCCCAAACGGCAAGTAATTTATCAAAAACCTTTTTGAATTGGGAGGATGCTGCTCCATACGCTTACTTCAAAAGTCAACTCCTTGGTGATGAGACAGACCGTGCTGTTCGCCATTTATTCGTGGATGAAGCACAGGACCTTTCCGAGTTTCAATTTGCTTATATAAAGCATATGTTCCCTTATACGAGGATGACTTTATTAGGGGATATCAATCAAGCAATTAATGTCCATACATCAAGGGATAATCCGCTACAAGCAATGGGCGAGGATAATACTGAACGGATAACATTAACAAAAAGTTATCGTTCTACCAAGCAGATTGTTGAATTTACAACGTGTTTTGCTCCAGGAAAAGAAGTAATTGAACCATTTGAAAGGCAAGGAAATAAACCTAAGCTGCTGTATCTTAACAAGACAGAAAAAGAGGTCCTACTTACCTCAGTAAATGAACTTTTAAAAATTGGGTACGAAACGATTGCTTTTATTTGTAAAACAAAAAATGAATGTGTGGCTATCTATAACTTACTCAGCCCATCTATTTCTGTTACTCGAGTGGATGAGGAGACATATTCCTTTAAGAAAGGAATACTTATTATACCTGTTTATCTAGCGAAGGGGATTGAATTTGATGCGGTTATTATCCCAGATGCATCAACGAATCACTATACGGAATCAGACCGAACAGTATTTTACACAGCCTGTACACGTGCGATGCATGAGCTAGTTATGGTAACAGCGGCTGAGCCGTGTTTGTTTATCCATGAAGCTAAAACGGATACGTATGTAGTGGCCAATGGATAAGAGTTGTTGCCTTAGTCTAAAAGATAAAAAATGAAGATACTCCGAACTGCAATCCGAGGAATACGAAATTTTCCCCACATATAACTGGCAGTAAGCCCCCCACATCAAGCAATATAGTGAAATCAATATTGGTAAGTATGCCATCAACTGCCAGTAAATGTCCGGTTGGTTCTAGGGCTTTTAGGTCATATCCTTGTGGTACTACCAATTAGTGGGGGGTAAACAAAATTCACTAATTGAAGTTTCTATTTAAAGAGGTGGAAAGATTTTTTCTTAATAAAGGAGCTAAAACGCTTGCTTTTTTTCTGAAAATAGTATAAGTTTCATATATGCAACATTATTAGTTGTATAAAATATTTGTTTCTTAGGTTAATTAATTTGTCTTAGAGACAAATTAATGATTGGTAGTTCAGGTATTTCAAATTGCTCTTCCGGGGTGGTAGCCGGAAGAGCGCCCCCTTTGCCGCAATTTATTAGAAAAAGGAGCAAATTTGAGATGTTCAGGCTTATGCGTGAATCACTGCAATGGAGTAGTAATATTAGCTTTTTAACATTTGGAATGGCTTTTTTGTTTGCGTTGATTTCAACATTATTTCAAGAAGGTTCAGGATTATTTCTTAGTCTACTCATTGTGTTTGTCTTTATTATGATAGGAATTATTGGCGATACGATTGGCTTAGCTGCAGCAACTTCACAAGAGAATCATTTTCATGCTATGGCTGCTAAGAAAGTCAAGGGAGCAAAGGAAGCAGCATTTATTGCAAAGAAAGCCCCTTTATTTTCAAGTCTTTTTAATGATGTTGTCGGTGATATTTCAGGAATCGTTAGTGGGGCAGCTTCTACGGCTGTCGTATTCCAACTGGCTAAACTGGTTCAAACTTCCGAAGGTTCCATATGGTTTATTATTATATCTGTTGTATTAACAAGTATTATCGCTGCTTTTACAGTAGGGGGAAAGGCAATTTGTAAAACGCTTGCGATCTATCATTCTACGAATATTATTTTATATACAGGTAAAATGATGTATTACTTAAAAGCCTGTACACGTATATTTGCAATTTGGAAAAAGGAGAATCGTTCAGTACATATGCAAAGACGTTAAGCTGACGTGTTGCTTCGCGGAAGGTGAAGATTCTATATTGCTTTTCGCTCCTTGAATAAAAAGAACGGGAAAAGTATCTCAACGGACTGCGGATGAAAGGGTATAAACCTTCATCCTTTTTTATAAGTTAAGAAAGTATAAAATCAGTGCAATGACTGCGTTAAGCCAAGTAGTTATTTTGAAATGTTTGATGTATATTGGCAATGCTCCGACTAATTACT
>NZ_BAAACY010000001.1:22510-22878 GCF_039521925.1 Virgibacillus salarius
GCAGGAGTCTACGTAATTCGTCTCCGCTATGAGAAGGTGCAACAATTCTTGTCATAAGTAATAGGTTGACTTTTTTTACAATGGGTAAAGTGAAAATCGCTATCCGTTAGTATAAAAGCAGCTGTGTTACTTCATGCTGGCGTTGTAGAGCCTGATAATAGCGAAGGCTTGCCACTTCAACTCCTGTGGGAAATGTTTGACCTGAAGATCCACTTTTTTGAGCGGGTTTTGCTAAAAAAGTTAGCTGAAGGACAAACCCCACGGAAAGGGAAGTGGGCAGCCGGAGTGGTGGTCAAGCAGGGGCTGGGACAAAACCCAGTAAAATAAAAAGTGGTACTCGCCAATAATTTGGTAAGTACCACTTTTTT
>NZ_BAAACY010000002.1:0-21920 GCF_039521925.1 Virgibacillus salarius
AATTCGTCGGAGCATTGCCAATATACATCAAACATTTCAAAATAACTACTTGGCTTAACGCAGTCATTGCGCTGATTTTATACTTTCTTAACTTATAAAAAAAGAGATTGACCTCAGTCAATCTCCTAAACTACTTATTTTCCAATAAATTGTTGAGTCCAGTGATTGCCTTGCTCAACATACCCCACTCCAATGTGAGTGAAATTAGCATTCATAATATTTGCACGGTGACCTTCACTGTTCATCCAAGCATTCACTACTTCTTGAGGAGTTCTTTGCCCTTTAGCAATATTTTCACCTGCTGTTTTATAGCTAATACCAAACTGCTTCATCATATCAAATGGAGAACCATAATTTGGACTATTGTGTGAAAAGTAGCCATTTGTTGCCATATCTTTTGATTTTTCACGCGCAACTTTACTTAGCTCTGTATCCACTTTAAGAGCTGGTAGACCTTGCTTAGCTCTTTCTTGGTTTGTCAAATCAACTACTTCTTGCTCAAACTGACTTAATTCTTGAGATTGTGCTTGCTCTTCATTTTGACTAGGTTGTTCTTCTGTTTGTTGTTGATTATTATTTTGCTCTGGTTGTTTTTCAGGTTGCTGCTCCTCGGCAGGCTGTTCTTTATCTGGTGTTTCCTCTGATTGTTCTGGTTGTTTTGGCTCTTCAGGTTTCTCTTGTTCTTTAGCTGGTTGCTTAGGTTCTTCTGATTTTTCTTGTTCTTTAGCCGGTTTGTCGTTTTGATCTGCTTGATCTTCTTTGGCAGGTTTTTCATTTTTTGCTGGTTTTTCTGCGTTTGATTTATCTTGCTTTTCGACATGAATTTTATCCCAATTGATTTCATTCCAGTTTAATTGGAATTTATTCATATATTTAGCTAGTAAATCATTTAAATTATCCTCAGAAATACTCTTCCAATCCCCATTAATAGAATAGAAGATTTTGTATATATGATTCTGCGAAAAGTCTTTTGCAGAAGCATCAGCAGAAGATGAAAAAGCCCCTCCAAATAGTAATGCAGTAGATAATGCAGTAACTATGCCTATCTTTTTAATCATTGATGTGACACGCTCCTTATCGTTGTTTTGTTTCGTGCAAAATCATCATAGCATGGATTTTTTGTAATATTTATGGAAGAGCTTGCCAATCGATTGACTCACATGCGAACATGGTATTAGCAATTCTCTAAACCTATTATTTATAGGGATTCATTTTTTTAGCGAAAAGCGTACACAGGAAAAATAACAATATATAGGAAAAAATTACAATAAAATTAGTGTTGACATGGTTGCAAATCCAGATGTTATATTACAGCTTCTAACAATTTGTAATAGAAATGTCACGTAAAATAGGGGCAAATCTTCTTTACATTGTAGTATAATAGTCTTTTCATCTCTTAATTATTTTTCCAAAAAGTAACACTTGTATATCTACCCCCTAAAACTATAATCAATAAGAGAACTATTATAAAAGATAAAATTGTCATCATTGGAGGATCTAAATTATGTTATCTACTGCTGAGATTGGAATCGACCTTGGTACTGCTAATATACTCATATATTCGAAATCTAAAGGTATTGTATTAAATGAACCTTCTGTTGTTGCTATTGATGTAAATACAAAACAAGTAGTTGCGGTTGGAGCTGAAGCAAAAGAAATGGTAGGGAAAACACCGCAAAACATTATACCTATTCGCCCGTTAAAAGATGGTGTAATCGCAGATTATGATGTAACTGCTCAAATGCTTAAAGAATTCTTGAAAAAAGTGAGCAAAAAAATCGGAATGTCCATGCGTAAACCAGTTGTAGTTGTTTGTACTCCTTCTGGAAGTACAACAGTAGAACGCCGTGCTATTCATAACGCTGTAACAAGCTATGGTGCAAAACACGTACATCTAATCGAAGAACCAATCGCTGCTGCAATTGGTGCAGACCTACCAGTTGATGAGCCCATTGCAAATGTTATTGTTGATATTGGTGGTGGAACTTCAGAGGTTGGTATCATATCTTTCGGTGGAGTTGTTTCCTGTAATTCCGTTCGTATCGGTGGAGACAAAATGGATGAAGAAATTATTCATCATATCCGTAAAAACTATAATATTTTAATTGGAGAGCGGACAGCAGAAAATATTAAAATGGAAATTGGCTATGCTCATCCGAATCATAAGGAAGAAACAATGGAAATTCGAGGACGAGATATGGTAACAGGACTACCTAAAACAGTTACCATTACATCAAAGGAAATTCATATTGCATTGAAAGAGTCTTTAGAGCAAGTATTAGAAACAATTCGTTCAACACTTGAAAATTGCCCACCAGAGCTAAGTGGAGATATAGTAGATCACGGGATTGTTTTAACTGGTGGTGGCGCGCTATTAAATGGCATGCAGGAATGGCTTTCTACAGAAATTATCGTTCCAGTACATCTGGCACCAAATCCACTTGAATCCGTTGCTATTGGAACAGGCAGAGCCCTAAAAATGATTAATAAATTACAAAAAGCAACCAAATAATAAAAGAACTTCTAAAACTCCTATGGATAAAATAGTTGAGCAACGAGGTTTAGACTACTTATAAAATAAATACTAGACTTCTTCTTAATCTGCTTGTAAAGAGACCCCTTTGTTTCTTTACAAGCTTTCTTTATACACATCCTAATTTTGCACAAATACCACTCATTCTCCATATTCATAAACCCATAAAGAAAACGTTTACAAACCAAATAGATAATAGTATACTGAATAATAAGAATTAACTGCATATGCATTATTGATTTTCGTTCATCTATTTACCTATCAATAAGCTGCCTAACCTGTTCACAGCTCCATACCAGAGCCGTATCAACAGGTAAAAGCCAGTTCAACTCAAATTACAGTGCACTGTAATTTAGTTTGAATTGGCTTTTTAATTCTACAAAAAGGAGTGAAAACATGGCAGGTGCTTTAGAGCATATTCGTATACTTGATTTATCAAGAGTACTAGCAGGACCTTATTGCACAATGGTTCTTGGTGATCTTGGTGCAGAGGTTATTAAAGTAGAAGCACCAGGTGGAAGTGATGAAACTCGGAAATGGGGACCGCCCTTTCAAGAAGGAGTAAGTGCGTATTATCTTTGTACGAATCGTAATAAAAAGAGTATTACGATCGATTTAAAGTCTAAAGAAGGAATAAAACAAATTAAAGAACTGATTAGAGAGAGCGATGTCGTCATCAATAATTTTCGGACTGGAACGATGGAACGATTCGAATTAGACTACGAAACGCTTTCGGAAATAAATCCCGGTCTCATCTACTGCTCTATTACTGGTTTTGGTGAAACTGGACCTTATCAGGCCATGCCTGGATACGATTTTATTATTCAAGCTATGAGTGGTTTAATGAGCATTACTGGAGATGAAGATACTGGACCACAAAAGCTAGGTGTAGCAATAACGGATATTCTGACAGGATTATATGCATGCATAGGTATTCAAGGTGCACTGCTGGAAAGAAGCCAGTCTGGAAAAGGGCAAAAATTAGATATAGCTTTATACGATACTGCGGTCAGTGCACTTGTTAATATAGGTAGCAATTATTTAATGTCAGGTAAGATACCAACTCCATTGGGAAATAACCATGCAAACATTGTACCGTATCAGACCTTCAAAACAAAAGATGGTGAGATGGTAATTGCAGTAGGGAATGATAGACAATTCCAGGCACTCTGCGACGTTATTAATAAGCCTGAATTAAAAACAGATCCACGGTTTCTGACTAATCCTAATCGAGTGGAGCATCGAGAAGAGTTAATTCCTCTGCTCCAAAATGTATTGTTGCATTATCCTACTAACGACTGGTTAGAAAAATGCAAACAACAGAAAATACCATGTGGTCCTATTCAAAACATTGCTGAGGTAGCAAACGATAAACAGTTACTTGCCCGTGAAATGTTTATTAATCTTCCCCACCCTACCGCAGGAACAATTAATATGATAGGAAGTCCATTAAAATTATCACGTACGCCAGTTACTTATAGGCACCATCCACCTGATGCCGGAGAACATAATAGTGTAATTTTCAAGCAATTAGGTGTATCAAATAAAAAAATATAAGGGAGTTGTTTAAATGAATTTCAATTTCACGGAGGAACAAAATATGTTAAGAGACACCGTAAGAACGTTCACGGATAAAGAAATAATGCCTTATATTTCTCAATGGGATAGGGAAGGAAAATTTGACCCTACGATCATACAAAAGCTCGCAAATTTAGGTTTAATGGGTGTATGTATTCCAGAGGAATATGGAGGAAGCGGTATGGATTATAACGCCCTTGCTATTGTTTGCGAAGAGCTTGAACGTGGAGATACTGCATTTCGTACTGCCGTATCCGTTCATACTGGTTTAAATAGTATGACTTTATTACAGTGGGGGAATGAAGAACAAAAACAGAAGTACTTAGTACCTCAAGCACAGGGAAAAAAGATCGGTGCTTTTGGTTTAACGGAGCCTGGCGCTGGATCAGATGTTGCAGCATTAGAGACAACTGCAACAAAGCAAGGTGACTATTATATTCTTAATGGTCAAAAAACATGGATTTCGTTATGCGATACTGCCGATAACTTTATCGTTTTCGCCTATACAAAAGAACGATCTGAAAAGCATAAAGGAATCTCGGCTTTCATTATTGAAAGGGAATGGGAAGGTTTTTCTTCTAAAGCAATTAAAGGTAAATTAGGCATTCGTTCTGGAAACACCGGTGAAATATTCTTCGATCATATTAAAGTACCAAAGGAAAATTTACTTGGCGAAGAAGGAGAAGGCTTCAAAATCGCTATGTCTGCACTGGACAATGGTAGATTTACAGTTGCAGCTGGAGCAGTGGGCCAAATCATGGCTTGTCTAGAGGCAAGTATTAAATATTGTCATGAACGAGCAACTTTTGGTAAAGAAATTGGTAAACATCAATTAGTTCAACAAATGATTGCAAATATGGAAGCGGGTTTGCAAATGAGTAAATTGCTTGTTTATCGTGCTGGAGAATTAAAAAACGCAGGAAAACGCAATACAAGGGAAACCTCATTAGCAAAATGGCAGGCCTGTGATTTCGCTAATAAGGCTGCAGATGATGCTGTCCAAATTCATGGTGCCTATGGGTTTTCTGATGAATATCCAGTAGAACGCTACTTACGTAATTCTAAGGCACCTGTCATCTATGAAGGGACACGTGAAATTCACACGATTATGCAGGCTGAATATGTGCTTGGCTATCGTAAAGATAAAACATTAAACAACATGCTACCTGCATGGGAGCAAAATGAATTGATTAACTGACTAAAAACAGCAAGAGATGGTGAGATTTTTAGATAATCGCTTCATTAAGGTTCTAATAGGAATTACTTGGAGAATAAAGTAATAGTAGTGATGCACCTGGTTTGCTACCGGGTGTTTGATCTTTTTTAAAAGGAGGCTTTATCATGTTTGATGCATTTACAAGGAGCGTATTTATTAATGGAGTGTGGGAAGATATTCATGAAGATACAACTGATACAATTTATAATCCAGCTACCTTAGAACCTATAACTCATGTTGCTTTTGCTGGAGGGAAAGAAACGGATCGGGCTATTCAAGCTGCTTCAGAAGCATTTCCTGTATGGAGCAACAAAACCGGAAGAGAAAGGTCACGTTATTTATATAGAGCTTCTCAACTCATACTTGATGATGCAGAACGTCTCGGTAAAATACTAACATTGGAGCAAGGGAAGCCTTTAAAAGAAGCAATTGGAGAAGTAAAAGGTGCTGCTGGTTTTCTGCTTTGGTATGCAGAGGAAGCGAGCAGGAATTACGGCGAGTGGATCCCTTCTTCCATAAAATCCAAGCGACTTGTTGTCATTCCTCAAGCGGTAGGCGTTGTAGGAGCAATAACACCATGGAACTTCCCTTCATCGATGATTACCCGTAAATTAGCTCCTGCATTAGCCGCTGGCTGTACAGTAGTATTAAAACCAGCCCCAGAGACACCTTTATCCGCAATAGAAATTATCAAGCTATTTGAACGTGCTGGATTGCCTAAAGGTGTAGTAAATCTAGTAACTGGTGATGCACGGGCAATTGGAAAACGATTACTCACCAATAAAAATGTGCGTCTAATTACTTTTACTGGATCAACTGCTGTTGGGAAATATTTAATGAGAGAAAGTGCCGAACACTTAAAGAAATTATCGCTTGAGCTAGGTGGTCATGCTCCAAGTATTGTCTTTGCAGATGCTGATATTGAAAAAGCAACGTCACTCGTTTTAGGAAGTAAATTTAGAAATAATGGGCAAACATGTATATGCACAAACCGCTTATATGTTCATTCCTCTATCGCGGATAAATTTGCACAGCTTTTAAAAGAAAAAGTAAAAAATCTAAAGATAGGTTTAGGAATAGAAAAAGATACAGAGATTGGGCCATTAATAAATAAGCAAGCCTGTGAAAAGGTACAATCTCATGTAGAGGATGCAATGGATAAAGGAGCTGTTGTAGCTCACGGAGGAAAGCTGTGGGAAGGTGATTTACCAGGTCATTATTATCAACCAACGATTTTATCTAATGTTACAGAAGACATGAAAATTATGCACGAAGAAACCTTTGGACCAGTTATACCTATCCAAACATTCACAGATGAAGTGGATGTCACTCAAAAGGCAAACAATACGGATTACGGGCTAGCAGCATATATATTTACGGAAAATACCAATCGAGCTATCCGCGTTTCAGAAAAGCTTGATTATGGTATTGTCGGTGTTAATGACGTCTTCCCTGCAACGCCCGAGGCTCCATTTGGTGGTATAAAGCAATCAGGTATCGGAAAAGAAGGTGGCCATCATGGTATGGATGAATTCGTAGAGAAAAAATATATATCTATTGGTATTGATCAATAATAACTAGATTTATTGCTAAAAGGGGGCTGTCTCAAAAAGACAGCTTCTTTTCCTACATACTAGATATGCATTTTATAAAGGAACACCATTTTTCCATAACAATCATATTCATTTCCTTTGTTGAGGTGAGCATTCCCCTATCAGACCACCGTTCCCAATTGTCGTTCATACAAAACTCGTATTCTTTCAAGTTCCCAATTTTTGCCGAAATCTAATACCCTTGTACATGTTCATTTATGTTTGTTCATAACAGCTTTGATATTGTTTATACAAATCCTTCAAAGCCGATGATAATGCATTACCTGCTTTCCCTAAGTAATGTTTCTTAATAAGTTCAACTGGTTTTTCGATACCATCCTGTAGACTATGACCTCTTAATAATTGCTGGACAAAATCTTTTCCATGATCCGTAGCTAATGTACAGCCCGCTGCCACAATAACACCGTATTTTTTATCAATTTCAGCTGTAATTGTTAAGGTCTGATAAATGCTTTGGGCTGCCATTCCTGAAGGCAAACGAGCATGCCCTGCAATGAATACTGTATTCAAGTTACAAATCCCTCCTCTAATCTTGATCAGCTGATTGATAGCCCAGCTTTTGTGAAATTTCAGCTGCAGTTTTAGCTGTTTCTTGTTTTATTAACTCCAAATTAATTCCTTCGAAATGGCTGGAAAGACCACTTACTGCTAATGAAGCAACAACCTTTTGTTGAAAATTATAGATCGGATAGGATATTCCTGTCGTATCCTCATCCTGCTCTCCAATGCTATATGCATAACCATTTTTTTGAATTTGCTTTACTTCTTCCTTTAACTGCTCTTTATTAATCGGATGATGTGTAGATATAAGCTCCGATTGATTGATAATAGCCTCCTGCCGCTCACTTGTCAAAAAGGCCAGAAGCAATTTTGGTCCAGACCCAATATATAATGGTACACTCCTACCAATTCTAGTATTAAGACGAAGTGCTCTTGAGCTTTCTACCTTTTCAATATAAGTAGCCTCATTTTGATTCACGATGACAAGGTGGATAACTTCATTAATTTCCTTTGCTAATTTCTCCATATAAGGTAAAGCTATCCCCCTTACTTCAAGTCTATCAGAAACTAAATTTCCTAGCTCCAAAAATTTCAACCCTAATTGGTATTTCACATCATGCTCCGTTTCCTTCGTTTTGTTTAGATAACCATTTTGTTCTAACGTGGTTAGTAATCGATAAGCAGTAGGTTTTGGCATTTTCGCTTGATTGGAGATCTCTTTTAAGGATAATTCTTGAGCACCTTCTCTAAATAACTCTACAATTTTTAATGCTTTCATTACGCTTTGATTCATCGATAGACTCCTTGCTGAGATTTAAAGTTAAATCCCTCCGCTTCATTGCAGAGGGATGAAAAATCTATCTATATCTTAACATGTGTCTTTACTACGTTTTCTTTTTCCATAATGTTTACCCCACGTTTTGCCATTTCCTTCATGTATGGATCACCTGGAACAATTTGCTCTGGCGGATAGACACCTTTCTTTGTAATTGTTTGGTTGGCAATCATTTGTGCTACAACCGAAATAGTGTTAGCTGTTGCTCTAGCCATAGCAGTTACTTGGGTTTTTCTATCTTTATATGTCGTCATTTCATACGAATACGTCGTAGATTGTCCGTCCTTTTGACCAGAGACAACAACACGTAATAAAACCGCATCATCTTTTTCTCCTAGCTCGACAATTGGGTCAAGAACCTTTAAGAAAACATCTCTTGGACTTACTTGTTGACCATTAATATCCACTTGATAGTCCGTACGTGTTAAGTTTAAATCTACTAAAAGCTTAAACTTCTCCGCATGACCTGGGTAGCGAATCGTCTTATATTCTAGTGTCTGCAAATGAGGATAAGATATAGAGAGAGTTGAAGTACCACCTGAAGTGTGAAATGCTTCAAGCGGTCCAAATTTTTCAAAATAGACTCGCTCTACTTCAGACAAAGATGGAATCTCCTGCTTCACTCCGTCTCGTATAATCAAGGATGGATCTGTATAATGATCAAATACACCTTCCATCGAAAATACATGATTATATTCAAGCGGTGCTTCTGGTTTAACTGGAATCCCACCAACATAGAGTTTTATAGATTCTAGCTTATCTAATTTACTGTTACCGTATCCAGAAAGAATATTAATCATTCCAGGGGCTACCCCTAGATCTGGAATTAAAGTAACTCCAGCAGCTTTGGCTTCCTCTTTCAAAGCTAAGACTTTATCTGTCATATGGCCAATATGTCCACCTAAATCAACAGCATTTACTCCGACCTCAATTGCAGTTTGCGCAACTACTTCATTAAACGAATAAAATAATGCATTAATAATCACGTCAAATCGGCGCATATAATTAGCTAATTCCTGTTTATCAGCTGCGTTGACCTGATATGCAGTCAATTTCGAGGATTGTAATTGCTCACATATATCTTGTGCGCGTGCTAAATCAATATCTGCTAATCCTACAGCAGTAACTCCTTCACTTGTAACCAAATCACGTGCAGCTTCTTTACCCATTAATCCTGATCCTAATACCCCTATCTTCATTCCATCCACTCCTTCTACATCATATTCATGAAGTATTCCAGTCTGTCGCTGGTTAACGGGTAGTAATACCCTACCCGATGAAGATTTACTTTTATTTACTAATCGACATCGATTTGAGCACGTTGCAGTTTTCCACTATAATCTACATAAACTGCTTTCCACTCCGTAAATACGTCCAATGCTTGCACACCTGAATCGCGGTGACCATTGCCGGTTCCCTTTGTACCACCAAATGGTAAATGAATCTCTGCTCCAGTAGTACCTGCATTAACATAGACAATTCCAGTATCTAAATCACGTTGGGCTTGGAATACTTGATTCACATCTTTCGTAAATATAGAGCTTGATAAACCATAGCTAACCCCATTATTCACTTCAATCGCTTCCTCAAAGCTTTTTACAGGAATTAGAGAGACAACTGGGCCAAATATTTCTTCCTGGGCAATCCGCATCGAAGGCTTGGCATCCGTAAATAGAGTTGGTGCAAAATAATGTCCACCTTGACTTACTCCATTCTGCCATACAAAGCCTCCAGCCAATAGTTTCGCTCCCTCTTCTTTTCCAATTTCTACATATTGCTTAATCTTATTCAAACCTGATTTATTAATAATAGGTCCAACTTTTACCGATTGATCTAGCCCATCTCCAATCGTCAATTTCTCCATCTCTACTAATAATCTTTCTTCAAGCGTTTCTTTTACACGCTCATGAACAATTACTCTACTACAGGCAGTACAGCGCTGACCACTTGTACCGAATGCACTCCAAAGAATCCCTTCGACTGCAAGATCAATGTCTGCATCATCCATTACAATAACTGCGTTCTTGCCACCCATCTCCAAAGATACTTTCTTTAATTGCTTTCCACATTCTGCTGCAATGTTTCTACCAGTCTCATTTGATCCTGTAAAAGAAATAATTCGAATATCGTCATGGTGAACCATGGCATCGCCAACGATAGAACCTCCACCAAATACAACGTTGATTACTCCCTTTGGCAGACCTGCTTCTTCAAATATCTTTGCTAACTCATATGCCATGATTGGTGTCTCCGTAGCTGGTTTCCAAATTACTGCATTTCCAGCAACAATTGCAGGGAACGACTTCCATGTGGCAATAGCTATTGGAAAGTTCCACGGAGTAATAATACCAACAACACCAACAGGACAACGCTGACTCATTGCAAATTTATCCTTTAATTCAGCTGGAGTTGTTTGCCCAAATAATCTACGCCCTTCACCAGCCATATAAAAGGCCATATCAATTCCTTCTTGAACTTCTCCCCGAGCCTCTTCAATTACTTTTCCATTTTCCATGGTTAATAATTGAGATAGCCTCTCTTTTCGTTCTTTCATTATGTTCCCAACTTGATACAACACCTCTGCTCGCTGCGGTGCAGGAACCAATGCCCATTCTTTCTGTGCTTGCTTAGCCGCTGCTACAGCGACATCAACACTTTCCTTTCCAGATAAAGGTACTTGAACGATTTCTTCCCCATTCGCTGGATTAATAACAGCTGTCGATGAATCTACCGTCACCCACTCGCCATTAATAAAATTTGATAGTTTCTTTGTTTGCAACGTTGCTGTCATCTGAAAAAACCTCCTTTAATTTTTCCAATTTATATTACTGTTCCATAGCTCGATCACGTATTTGTGATATTGTTGATGAAACAGAAATCTGCTCCTTATCCGTTAAGATCTCAATCAACACAGGCCTTTTAAGCTGACAAGCCTCTGCAAAAGCAACCTTAAATTCCTGAGATGATGACACACAGTACCCCACTGCTCCTAAGCTAATTGCTAAGTCTTTAAAGGAAACATCCCCTAAATCTGTTGCCATCACCTTCGTGGGGTAATGCATTTCCTGATGCATCCGGATCGTACCATACATCTTATTATTAAAAACGAGACATATGATAGGAATATCATATCTTACAGCTGTTTCCAGCTCTTGGCACGTCATCATAAAACCGCCATCTCCAGAAAATGAAACAACTAACCGATCTGGAAGAGCGAGCTTAGCCCCGATAGCCCCTGGCATCCCATAACCCATTGCTCCAGAGGTAGGACCTACATACGTATGGGGATACTTAAAAGGATAGTAGCTATGGACCCAGCCAGCAAAGTTACCGGCATCATTTGTAATTAAGGCATTCTCCGGTAACGTTTTGATTAAATAATCGATAATATGAGAATTAATAGGGTCTTCTGTTTCTACTTCTAAGCGACTTGCCCTGATAAAGGCTGCATTTCGTTCAAATGCCCACGTTGTCCACGATTGCTTAACAGTAATTTTTTCAAGTTGATAAAGCGCCTCTTTCATATCAGCTACGATGCCAAGAACTGGTGTAAAGCTTTTTCCAATACTGTTATAATCAATATCAATGTGGATCAGTGTTTGATCAGGTGACAAAAGCGAATAATCCTGGGTCGTTACTTCAGAAAGTCTCGTTCCCATTGCCAAGACAACATCTGCTGCACAAACTGTCTCCAATATTTCTTTTGCTGTGCCAAGTCCTAAATGACCGGCATATAACAAATGGTTGTTCGGGAATACATCATGACGTCGAAAGGCAGTAACTACAGGTAAATGATATGTTTCTGCAAACTGCTTTAATTGCTGTTCAGCGCCTGCACTTTTCACTCCACCTCCAGCAATAATTACCGGACGCTTGGCACTATCCAAAAGGCTCTCGACTTTTTTCACTTCTGTCATCGATGGTGCAGGAGTTGGTCTATGAATCACTGGTCCATACTTCATCCGTGCTTCCTGTTTTAGAACATCCTCTGGCAACGAAATGATAACAGGCCCTGGTCGTCCTGACGTGGCAATTCGAAAAGCGCGCTGCACAATCTCTGGAGTCCGCTCTGCATCCTTTAATTCAACCGCCCATTTAGCAATAGATTGAAAGTATTGATCTAAATCTACTTCTTGAAAGCCCTCTTTACCTCTAAATTTACTATGCACCTGCCCAAGAAACACAACCATTGGTGTGGAATCCTGATAAGCTGTATGTACACCAATGGAAAGGTTTGCCGCACCTACTCCTCTTGTTGCAAGAACAATACCAGGCTTCAGCGCTGATTTTGCATAGCCCTCCGCCATAAAAGCAGCTCCGCCTTCATGTCTTGCCGAGATTACTTGAATAGATGTTTCGTCATGTAATGCGTCTAGTACAGGCAGATAACTTTCTCCTGGCACGCAAAACACACGTTCTATACCTTCTCTTTTTAAACAGGTAATAATGGCTTTTGCTGCTGTCTCTGTTGTATTCGTAACTTGCATATTGTCACCCTTTCCAATTAAGCTGCTTTAAGCGGCTGATCACTTCATCCAATCGTTTCGAACTTACAGAAAGTGTAATTCGAATAAACCCTACGCCCTGTGTTCCAAAAGCTGTCCCAGGTGTAACAATAAGACCTACTTCGTCCAATAATTGATTCGCAAATTCAAGCGATGTGTATCCATCTGGTACTTCAGCCCAGATAAATATAGTTCCCTTTGGTTTTGCAGCAGATATACCTACTTCCCTTAATGCATTGTACAGTTTCTCCATACGGTGTTTGTAAATCATATTATTTTCTTGTACTGTCGAGAAGTCACCTCTTAAAGCTGCTGCTGCTGCCTTCTGTATCGGAATAAACTGGCATGTATCAATATTACTCTTTAATGTAGACAGGGCCTTTATGATCTTCCTATTACCTACGACATAGCCAATCCGCCAACCAGTCATATTAAAACTTTTGGATAATGATCCTAGCTCAACAGCATAATCCTTGGCATCAGGTACTTGTAAAACACTTGGGGCTCGATGGTCTCCAAATGTCACAAGATCATATGCTGCATCATTAGCTAAAACAATTTGATGATCATGACAAAATGTAATCGCTTCCAAATAAGTGCTTATATCAGCTACCGTAGCAGTTGGGTTGCTAGGGTAATTAAGAAACATTAGCTTTGCTTCTAGCGCATCTTTTTTAGTAAGACTGGAATACATGGGAATATAATTATTCTCTTTATCTAGAAGTAATGAAACACTCTCTCCTCCAGCTAAATGAACTCCATTACGATAAACAGGATACCCTGGATCAGGTACGATTACTTTGTCTCCGGGATTGATGACCGCTTGTATCAAATTAGCTATACCCTCTTTAGAGCCAATAAGCGCTAGCACTTCTGAATCGGGATCCAGCGAAACGCGATACCGCTTTAAATAGAATTCAGCTACCGCTTCCTTAAACTCCCTACATCCACTGTATGTGGAATAGCGGTGATTTTCTGTATGCATCACCTCTTCTGCTAGAACCTTACAAATAAATTCCGGAGTTGGCAAATCAGGAGCACCTATCCCTAAGTCGATAACATCTACTCCCTTTGCGAGAAGCTGCTCTTTCTTTTTCTGAAATTCCGAAAACAAATAGGGTGGTAAGCTTTCTACTTTATCAGAAATAAAGGCCATTATTACCCTCCTGTCGTTTCAAATATTGAAACGATATTTCATTTATATATCAACAGTATATAGTAACTTTTTAAAATTGACAATATACTGAAAATAAATCATACAAATTACCTAATTATTTTGCAATTGGCTCTTCATTGATTTTATCTGTTGCATTTTTTCTTCTTGTAAAAGCAAATAAAGCTGTAATACTAACAATTACTATAGCTAGACCTAACCAAACACTTTCTGTCATACCAAAGATTAAATAGCCTAAACCTGCAATCATTGCTGCAACAAGTGCATAGGGTATTTGGGTAGTAACATGATCAATATGATGACAGCTAGACCCAGTAGATGACAGAATCGTAGTATCTGAAATAGGAGAACAATGATCACCAAAAACTGCCCCAGACAGCACTGCTGCCAATATTGGAAGAATTAATGACACGTCTGTTGCGGCTGCAATTTCCCCAGCAATTGGCAATAGAATACCAAAAGATCCCCATGAAGTTCCTGTAGAAAATGCTATAAAGCCTGCCATGACAAAAATGATGAATGGTAAAAATGTTAAGCTAATATTAGTGGCCTCTACAATACCTGCTAAATAAGTACCCGTTCCTAACTGACCGATTAAGTCTACAATGGCCCAAGCGAAAATTAAAATGACGAAACCAGGAAGCATAGATTTAGTTCCTCCTATGATTCCCGTAATAAAGTGCTTGCCTGAAAGCTTACCCGTAATAATATGACGACTAAACAGCGCAAATGTTATTACTAAACCGATGATTCCACCATATAATAAGGCTACAGATACGTCAGCATTTCCGAATATGTTAATTAATGTCTTTTCACCCTCTATAGCTACTAATCCATTCACGTAGATAGAAACAATAGTAGAGATGAATAATACGGCAATTGGAATCAGCAAATCACTAATTCGACTTGATTCACTTGTTGGCAGTTTCGCTGCCACGTCTACCTTATCCTTATTTTCCGGATTCAAAACCTCCCCAGTACTCATTGCTCGCTGCTCATGTTTTTTCATTGGCCCAAAATCAACTTGGCGAATAGCGATTACTAGCGCCACTCCCAATGCTGCCCACACATAAAAATTCATCGGAATAATTTGGATAAAAGCTCCAAAAGCACTATATTCTGAAATGGCATGTGTTGTAAATACGGTGCCAATAATCCCTATAATATACGCTCCCCAGCTAGAAACTGGTGCAATGACACAAATTGGCGCAGAGGTAGAATCTACGATATAAGCTAGCTTGGCACGAGACACACGATGCTTATCTGTAACAGGCTTCGCTACTTGACCGACTGTAAGGCTATTAAAATAATCATCTACAAAAACAATAATACCTAGTAGCATTGTCATGACTTGAGCACCTACTCTAGTTTTCACCCGTTTAATCATCCATTCTGCAAATGCTGCGGTCCCGCCCATCATACTAACAAAAGCAGTTAATATACCAAGCATAAGTACAAATAATAGAAGAAAGACATTCCAAGTATTCCATGCTCCTTCGGCTACAAAAACGCCTTTAAATGCCTCCCATATCAACACAATAGATCCTAAAACATCAAAACTATCAATAAAAAGAGCTGCCGCCACGATTCCTACTCCTAGTGACAATAGTACTCGCTTTGTTAATAACACCATAATAATTGCTAAAATTGGTGGTACTAATGACCAAACTGTTGATTCCATTATGTTCCCCCCTTATTATTTCTTCAATTTTCAGGACAAAGATGAATAATAGCTTCCTATACCATGAACCACTCCCTACTAACTGCCATATTTATATTCTTAATATTCTATATTATTTAATAAATACCTTTTTTATACTAGAAAAACTTTTCGTTTACGAAGTAATTGCGTTATAACAAGTAAGGAAGTAAAGTTATTACCAGACTTTTCACACATTCCCTAATATTATTTGTTAGAATAGAATAGTGTTTTTAACTAATAATCAAAGAATTGAGGTGCTTGATCATGAATACAGACATTACGTACGCACAGGAATTAGACAAAGAGGACGAATTAAACGAATTTAGACATGAATTTTATCAATCACCTGAGCGCTTATATTTCGACGGAAATTCACTTGGATTATTGTCTAAACGTGCCGAACAAGCTGTCAACACCATTATGGAATCATGGAAGCAATATGGGATTGATGGTTGGACAGAAGGTGAACATCCTTGGTTCTATTTATCAGAAAAATTAGGAAGAATGTCCGCACATCTTGTAGGCGCTCAACCGAAAGAGGTTATTATTACAGGGTCAACAACCACTAATCTTCATCAGCTAACAGCAAGCTTTTTCCAACCAAACGGTAAGAAGACAAAGATACTTGCGGATGAATTGAATTTCCCATCCGACATCTATGCACTAAAAAGTCAGCTACAGCTGAAAGGACTCCATCCAGAGGAGCATCTCATTCAAGTGAAGAGTAGAAATGGTCATACCCTAGAAACCTCCGACATTATTGAAGCAATGACAGATGAAATCGCATTGGTTGTTTTACCAGGGGTACTCTATCGTAGTGGCCAAATCCTTGATATGAAAACCATCACAAAAGAAGCTCATAAACGTGGCATTATTATTGGTTTTGATCTTTGTCATTCTATCGGATCTATTCCTCATCAACTGAATGATTGGGATGTTGACTTTGCATTTTGGTGCACATATAAACACTTAAATGGTGGACCAGGTAGCGTTGGAGGGTTATTTGTTCATCAAAAGCACTTCGGTAACCATCCAGGACTTGCAGGTTGGTTTAGTTCCAATAAGGAAAAACAATTCGATATGGAACATAGCTTAACTGCTGCTTCAGATGCTGGTGCTTATCAGATTGGAACACCTCATCTACTTAGTGCTGCACCATTATTAGGCTCACTATCTATGTTTGAAGAGGCTGGCATTGGTAAAATTAGAAAGAAATCACTTCTGTTAACTGAATACTTAATGAACTTAATAGACACGGAACTGATTGATCACGGTTTTACGATTGCTAATCCACGTGATCAAGCAATTAGGGGCGGCCATGTATATTTGGAGCATCCAGAAGCTGCACGCATTTGTAAAGCCTTAAAGGCAAATCGAGTCATCCCAGATTTCAGAAATCCAAACGGCATTCGCCTAGCACCGGTAGCACTTTATAATACGTTCGAGGAAGTATGGAAAATGGTAAACATTTTAAAATCAATTATGGATAATCAGAGCTATAAGCACTTTGAAAACAAACGAGGAGTGATTGCATAGTGGGAGAATGGATTGATATTTCACAGCCTTTAACTGATAAAATTGCTCACTGGCCAGGGGATAAGCCCTTTTCCTATTCCCTTACAGCATCAAAACAAGAAACAAAATCTGTAAATATCGGCCAAATAACAACTAGTCTTCACACTGGAACACATATTGATGCACCATTCCATTTTGATTCAAATGGAAAAACAATTGAGCAACTAGACATCAATCTTTATATTGGAAAATCAGTAGTTATTGACGTTAGTCAAGCTAATACCATAACAGCGGAGGTGTTGTCCCAGTATCATTGGCCATCAGAGATTAACCGCGTCTTATTACGCACTTCGCTGCCAAACAATCCCGAGCGCTTTCCAGATGTGTTACCAAACCTTGATCCTAATATTGCACCGTACTTACAAAGATTAGGTGTTTTCCTACTGGGAGTTGACATGCCTTCCGTAGATGCTCCAGATAGTAAAGATCTTGTAACACACCATGCTTTACAGGATCATGGTATCCATATACTTGAAAATATTATGTTAGATCAAATTAAACCGGGAGAATATGAGCTTATTGCGCTTCCATTACATATTCATGGTGCAGATGGAAGTCCAGTCCGAGCTGCCCTATGTCCCATCAATAAGGAGGATGCACAGCATGACAAATAAACATATAAACGATACATTTCGTTCTGAAAAAGGTATTCATACCAACTTTAAAAAAAAAATGACCTATGGGGACTACCTGCAGTTAGATACATTACTATCCAGTCAAAAACGACTTTCTGATCATCATGATGAAATGTTATTTATTATCATTCACCATGTTAGTGAACTTTGGCTAAAGTTAATTATTCATGAAACACAGGCTGCAATCCGTGCGATACAACAAGGAGAGCTTCAAGCTTCCTTTAAAATGCTAGCTCGTGTCTCCAAAATCCAATCGCAGATTATCCAAGCATGGGATGTGCTTTCTACACTGACCCCTGCAGAATATATGGAGTTTAGAGATAAGCTCGGTAATGCCTCTGGATTCCAATCCTATCAATACCGTCTTGTTGAATTTGTACTAGGGTATAAAACACCCTTTATCCTTAAAATCTATGAAAAGGACCCAGAAGTACATCAATTACTACAGGATGCTTATCATGCTCCAGGACTCTATGACGTGGCAATTCAAGCATTGGCAAAAAATGGGTTTTCTATAAATCCAGACATTCTCCAGCGAGACTTTTCGAAAACATATGAGAAGGATGACTCTGTGGAACAGGCTTGGATGACTGTATATAAAAATGTCGATTCCCATTGGGATTTGTATCAACTTGCAGAAAAGCTTGTTGATATCGAGGATTGGTTTCAACAATGGCGCTTTAGACACATGAAAACAGTAGAAAGAATAATTGGACATAAAATAGGTACAGGTGGATCTTCTGGAGTTGGCTATCTAAAAAACGTACTAGATCACTATTTCTTTCCTGAGCTTTGGGAAATCCGAACAAAGCTCTAAATTGGAACACCATCTTCTTCACCTTGTAAAAAAATTTTGCTTGACATTTGCGGATAATGTAAATAAAGTGAAACATAATTCTAAAGGGGATGTTTAAGAAAGGGCTTTGCGATATAGCAACTGCTAGATTTGAGACTCAAGTAGGAGGAACTTTCGTGTAAATCACCGGAGTGAGAGTATGTACTCACAAAAAGACGAAACGTTGTTCACGAAAAGAGGGCTTTACAGGTGTCTGGAAACAAAGCTATCCTTTGAGACACCCCTATTTATGACTGAACTATTCAGTAAGTCTTCTACATTACATCTGAGCTAACGAATAAAAGAAGAGAGGAAGACAAATTTTATGGAAAAGAAAAAAGATCAATGGTCAACAAAGCTAGGATTTATCCTATCTTCAGCAGGAGCTGCAATTGGCCTAGGAGCAATTTGGAAATTCCCGTATATGACAGGAATGAATGGTGGCGGAGCATTTTTCCTGTTGTTCATCGCATTTACAATCATCATTGGTCTTCCTATTTTAATTGCTGAATTTATTATTGGAAGAGGTACTCAGAAAGAGGCAGTATCTGCCTACCAAAAGCTTGCACCAAAATCTGGCTGGTCATTTATTGGACATTGGGGAGTTATAGGAGCATTCTTACTTCTGTCCTTTTATAGTGTCGTTGGTGGGTGGGTACTAATCTATAGTGCAATCTCTATACCCGGCATGATTATAAGTGATTCGGCTAATTATGGGGAATTATTCGCAACGATAACCGGTAATCCACTCATTACGATCATCGGCCATTTATTATTTATTTTAATTAATATCATCGTTATTTCGTTTGGAATTAAGGACGGAATTGAAAAAACAAGTAAAATCTTAATGCCATTATTATTTATTTTCTTCATTGTACTCGTTATTCGATCCGTAACTTTTGAAGGAGCAATAGAAGGATTACGTTTTTTCCTTCAACCAGACTTTTCTAAGCTTAATGCAGAAAATGTTTTATATGCACTTGGCCAATCCTTCTTTTCACTCGCCGTAGGGATCTCCGTTATGGTCACATATAGTTCTTATCTAAATAAAGATGTTAGCTTGCCAATGTCAGCAGGCTCTGTTTCTATTATGAATATTTTTGTATCCTTACTAGCTGGTCTTGCTATTTTCCCAGTGGTATTCGCATTTGGCTTGGAACCTGCTGAAGGTCCAGGGTTACTTTTTATTGTGCTTCCAGAGGCATTTGCTCAAATGCCATTTGGAGAGTTGTTTTTAAGTTTATTCTTACTATTATTTTTATTTGCAGTCTTAACATCTTCCTTTAGCATGCTGGAAATCATAACATCTGCATTCAGTGAGAAAAAACAACGTTCTCGTAAAAAAACAGCCATCGTTTCCGGTATGCTTGTATTTATTGCAGGCATACCAGCTGCATTATCCTCTAGTAGCCTTGCTGATTTTAAGATTTTCGGTCTAACTATTTTTGACGCCTCCGATTTTCTAGTGAGTAATATCATGCTGCCTGGTGGCTGTTTATTTATTGCTCTGTTTATCGGATTTAGAATGGATAAAAGCCTTATAAAACAGGAATTTACTTCAGCAAATAATCTATCAGATGGGATATACCATGTATGGTTCCAATTAATGCGCTGGCTTGTCCCAGTGACAATCATTATTGTTTTTTTAGGTTCAATTGGGGTTATTTAGGGTAAAGTACTAGTAATGCAAATGAATGTGAACGTTAAAAAGTGAGGTGATCAAGTTGGCCAAAAAAATCCTTATTGTTGGCGGCGTTGGTGGTGGGGCAACCGTAGCAGCGCAAATCCGTAGAGCAAACAAAGAAGATGAGATTATTTTATTGGAGAAGGGTGGCCATGTATCCTTTTCCAATTGCGGAATGCCCTATTACATCGGAGGTACTATAGAAAATAGGGATGCTATTCTATATTCCAAAGAAAAATTTAGTGAGAAATTTCAGGTAGAGGTCCGTACGTTTACAGAGGTAACAGCCATTGACCGTTCCAATAAAGAAATTACCTATTGCTCAAAGACAGGCAATCATCAAGAAACCTATAACACGTTAATTTTGTCACCTGGAGCATCTGCAGTGATGCCTTCTATTAAGGGAATGAATAGGGAACGGACATTTAGCTTGCATACGATACCTGATATGGATGCAATTCATGCTTATATCGAAACAAATCAGCCTAAGTCCGCAGCTGTTATTGGTGGTGGCTTTGTAGGTTTAGAAATGATTGAAAATTTACATGCCAAAGGAATAACCTGCAAACTTATTGATCGCTCTGAACAAGTAATGAATGTTATTGATGCAGATATGGCTAGGATTGTGCAAGAATACCTAACGAAAAAGAATATAGAAGTACGATTAAATGATGGCCTTCATCATTTCTCAAATGATGGAAAGCTATTACATGTAAACAGTGGAGGAACTATTCAAGCGGATCTCACCATCATGGCTGTTGGAATTCGTCCAAATACCAAGCTTGCAGTAGATGCATCCCTTGAAATTGGCAAAACAGGCGCAATCTTAGTCAACACTTTTATGCAAACTAGTGATCCAAGTATTTATGCATTAGGAGATGTAGTAGAAACAAAGGATCCAATTACTGGTCATGGGAGAAATATTGCCTTAGCAGGACCTGCCCATCGTCAAGCTTTTGTCATTGCTAATCATCTAAATGGAAAACCTATTACGTATAATGGAACATATGGCACCAATATTTTAAAATTATTCGATTTAACAATTGGATCAACTGGTCATAATAGTGACAGCTTAGAAGCCTATGGAAAATCATACGATGTAGCTACACTTCAATCGTTATCAAATGCAAGCTATTACCCTGGAGCAGATAAGCTTTGGATAAAGGTTTTATTTGATAAACAGCATGGAACCATTCTAGGCGGGCAGGTCGTTGGTCATGCAGGTGTAGATAAGCGTCTAGCAGTTCTTGCCACTGCAATCAAAGGAAAGCTAACCGTCTTTGATCTATCTGATTTAGAGCTTGGTTATGCACCACCTTATTCTAGTCCAAAGGATCCAATAAATATTCTTGGATATAAAGCCAGTTCTAAACTTGAACAATAATTATATCCAAAAATAAGAAAAACTAAGCAAAATTCGCTCAGTCCTTATCACTACATGCTCAGATTCACGCTTCCTCTAGTAGCTATTATGGAATAATAGCTACTGCTTGCTTGACCACCACTCCGGCTGCCCACTTCCCTTTCCGTGGGG
>NZ_BAAACY010000002.1:22027-23781 GCF_039521925.1 Virgibacillus salarius
CGGCCTTCGCTATTATCAGGCTCTACAACGCTAGCATGAAGTAACACAGCTGCTTTTATACTCACGGATAACGATTTTCACTTTAGCCATTGTAAAAAAAGTCAACCTATTACTTATGACAAGAATTGTTGCACCTTCTCATAGCGGAGACTAATTACATAGACTCCTGCGGGATTAGCGCGAGCCGAAAATCCACTTTGCAACGTGTTCTTCTTTGCAAAGTTAGTTGAGGCCGTGCCCACGGAAAGCGAAGTAATTAGTCGGAGCATTGCCAATATACATCTAACATTTCAAAATAACTACTTGGCTTAGCGCAGTCATTGCACTGATTTTATACTTTCTTAACTTAGAAACAAAAACTGTCCATGAGATAAAATCGCCATGGACAGTTTTTTGATATTACTTATTCACAAATTGTTTGCTTAACTGATCTACTGCAAGTATAGCTGAGGCAACATCACCAGCCTGAATACTTGGTGATAAGTTTTTCATCGTCTCTCCTTCTTGCGTAGCTGCCTCGCCTACTTTTAGCAGCTCCTCATAAGAAACATCGTCTAAATGCATGTCTCGTAATGTAGTTGGAAGACCAAGTTCGCGATAAAATTGAATATATTTTATCATTTCATCCTCGCTATGGAGCTCTAATAGCAACTGCACCAATGTACCATATGCAACCTTTTCGCCATGAGTAAGGTGGTGAATATCACCTTCGAGTACGGTGAATCCATTATGAATGGCATGTGCTCCTGCTAAGCCACCACTTTCAAAACCTAATCCTGATAATAATGTATTAGCTTCCACTACAGCTTCTACATGATTCGTAACCAATCCTTTTTTTACTGCTTGATATGCAGCTATTCCATATGCAAATAATGTTTTTTCACACTCTTTAGCAATTGCCTTAGCTGCAATACTTGTTTTTCCGCCTGCCATCGTATCACCATTGCGCTTCAGTGTAGCTCGAGCCTCTACCCATGTAGCCATCGCATCAGCAATACCAGACGCAAATAATCTAGCTGGAGCTTTGGCGACAACTGCAGTATCAACAAGTACTAAGTCAGGGTTTTTATGATAAAACTTATAACTTTCAAACACTCCTTCATCACTATATATCACAGATAATGCGCTCGTAGGTGCATCTGTTGAAGCAGTAGTTGGAACGATAACAACACGAGCATGCAATTCATTTGCTATCGCTTTAGCTGTATCCAATGTCTTCCCTCCGCCTACACCAACTACTACATCTACCTGATGATCCTTCCCTTCATTTACCACTCTTTTTATTTCACTTAATGAGGCCTCTCCATTAAACGGAACATAATGATAGTCCAAATTTTCTTCCCTCATGCTTGCTTCAATTGTCTCTTTAGTTATGTCCCAAACCACATCATCAGAAAGAATAAGTGGCTTTTCTGCGATTGATTTCACATGTTTTCCAATAAGATGTAAGGCATCTTTTCCTTGAATATATTTACCAGGTGATACAAAAACAATATTTGACATTTTCTTCACCCTTTCTAATTTTTACATCTATAGTATACCAATTCTACGAATTTTCATCCATATTTTGTGAAGTATTTCACATTATATTCATAATCAAAGATTTTCATTTACGCGCATTCAATTTTATGACACCTCCTTGAGACATACGAACCCTTTGTATTATGTCTGCTTATAACCATAAGAAAAACGGAGCAAAATTCGCTCATTCCTTATCACTAAATGCTCAGATTTACGCTTCCTCTAGTAGCTAT
>NZ_BAAACY010000003.1:0-15116 GCF_039521925.1 Virgibacillus salarius
CATATACTTAAAATACCACAGTAAGTAACACTCTGGTATAGCCAAATTTTTATACTTTCTTATCTTTAAAAAAAGGGAAGCCAGGTCATTAAAATATCCTTTACAAAGGGTACACATCTGCTTGCCCTCTTTTTTATAAGAAAAATCCACCGTAAATAAGCGCACCTATGATGACAAATGCTGGATGTACTTTCATACGCTCCAGTAATAAATAACTTACAAGCATCAATATAACTGTTTGCCATAAACCGATACCTTCATAAGATTCACTAAAAAAGCGCCATGCCATTACACCTAGTAAGATACCGATAACTGGTCGAATGTAGAGCGTCATTCGCTTTACTTTCGGTGAATTCTTATATTTATACAGTATACTTAACAATACAATAATTAATAGTAGGGACGGTGCTACCGTAGCAAAAACACCTATTGCAGCCCCTGGGATTCCCGCGACATCATAGCCAATATAGCCGGCCATTTTTGTAGCTATTGGTCCGGGTAGTGCATTTCCTAATGCAAGAACTTCACTGAACTCCTGAACATTCATCCATCCATAACGAGTAACTACTTCATTTTCTATAAGCGGTATCGAGGCTGGTCCTCCTCCATACCCCAGTATTCCCGGTATGAAAAACGCAAGAAATATTTCCCAATAGATCATGACGGATCACCTTCCCTACCGGTGATGTTTTCTTCTGTATTTGGCGCTTTATCCTTCTTTACGAGTGCTAGGATTAATAAAGCCGCTATAATAAGTCCTGGGTGTATATGTAGAACTTGCAATAAAACGAAGACAATTAACAGTACTAGTCCTGTTTGTAGCCACCCCATTCCTTTTCCTGCTTTATGAATAAATTGCCATGTTAACGTTGCTAGCATGACTCCAACTATTGGTATGACTGCAGCCGTCATCCCCTGAACCCAATCGTACTCTTTTATGGAGGATAAGGATGAAAGAAGTAAAATCATCAGAAAAATGGTAGGTAATATTGTTGCTAATACCGCATTAATCATTCCCAAAACCCCTGATACCCGGTAACCAATATAACCGGCAAGCTTTGTAGCTATTGGGCCCGGTAGTGTATTTCCCAATGCAAGTAAATCACCAAATTCCTCATCATTCATCCACTTAAAATTATCTACCACTTCTTTATGGACAAGTGGTATAGAACTTGGTCCACCACCATATCCTAAAATTCCAACTCGAAAAAATGCTATAAAGATATTCCAATGATTCCTCATGGCTCACGTACCTTTTCGATAATGTAGCTTACACTAAATATTCATCCCACGTCTCAAGAAGTGGGCTTGCCCGTTCGGAAAATCTGTATTTTCTTACTCTTACACCAATTTAAATTCTATACTAATAAACAAATATTTAGCTGTCAACAATTTATTATGTCAAAAACAAATAAAAATAATGATAAAACCTTACAAAATAAAATCAAAGCATAAAAAATCTTACCATTTGTATTTATCAAATGTTTGAGTATTACATTGTTTTTCTCAGGAAAGTTATCTGTTAAACTATATTTAGCTTTAAATAAATCGTAGGAGCAGAAACGATGAAACTGGATAACATTGATGTAAAATTGTTAGAGGAACTTGCTGAAGATGGCCGATTATCTTATGTTGAATTAGCTGATAAAGTTGGACTATCGCGTGTGGCTGTTAAGGATCGAATTCAAAATTTAAAGGAAAAAGGCGTTATTGAAAAGTTTACAGTTGTCATTAACTCAGAGAAATTCGGAAAGCAAGTATCCGCTTTTTTTGAAGTAGATGTGGAACCAAAACAGCTTCAACGAGTTGCCCAAAATTTAGCTGATCACCCTCAGGTAGCAAGTATTTATCAAATGACAGGACCCAGTACACTACATATGCATGTACTTGTAGAAAACTTTCAAAATCTTGAAGTATTCATTAACGAAGAACTATATTCTGTTGAGGGAATAACTCGAGTAGAAAGTTCAATTATCCTAAAGCGATTTAAAAGTAGAACTGGGTTTAAATTGTAGTCACACCTAATAAAGGTGATGTCCTTTATGAAATCACCTTTATTTCGTATTACCAAAAATATAGTGCTGCCAAGATCGCAATGATAAAAAATACGGTACTAGAAAATAATCCAATAATCACTTGCTCTTTCCTAGAGTACGCAAGCGTTTGACTCGCCAAATAGGTCGTAGTTGTATGAATAGGTAAAATAATCATACTACCGACAATCATAATAATTAAAAGTGCTAAGGGAACAGGAGGAAGTCCAACCTGGTGAGAATAAGACATAACAACTGGAAAAATAACAATAATTGCCGATGATGGTACGATAAAAAAGAAGCGTAATATGAACACCATTATTGCAATAATACTAACACTTAATACTACTCCTGCTCCTTCAGGTACGACTTTCATTAATAGTTGCGCTAATTGAGATGCAGTTCCATTAGTTTCAAGGACAGAACCTAATGAAAAAGAAGCTCCCAGCAACAAAAAATTCTCCCAGTCAAGCTTACGTATATCACTATTTGTTACTAAGTCAATTTTCGGAATGGCGTAAAAAACAACTAAGAGCATAGGTGGCAATAATAAAGGTACTTGCTGGGGATCAGTAACGACCCACGTCAATACCATTACGAAAAAGCTTATACTAACTATCCACATTTGCTTCGAAGGCTCTCCTTGATCTTCCTTCAATATACTAGAAGTAGAACTGGGTACGTTAGAATAGCTAATTTTACGGGATTGCCTCGAAATATAGTTATAAACAAAAAGAAGGGTCAAAATGGAGCCAATCCATATTGGAGGGGCCATAAGTAAAAACCAGTCTAACCATCCTAAATCAGCAATTTGATAATCCCTTAAGAGTTGAGAAGCCAAAATCGGAAATCCCCCACCAGTATAAACAATCATTGTTGCATGCTGGTTTATCATTCCAATAACATGAATGCCATATTTACGAAATGGACTTTGCTCTCCTAGAGCAAAATAGTCATTTAATCGATCTATCAAAGGTAATAGCATTTTGAAACGTGCTACAGCTGATGGAAGCAGCACAGGTAGCAGTAAACTAAATAGAGGCAGACCGATAATAATAAATTTCGGTCCCCCTTTACTCATTTTCAACAAAAATCGAGCCACTATGCCATCAACACCCGCCTTAATAAGCACCTGACTGATAATTGATAACATAAAAATAAAGTAAATCGCTGGTGATAAAAATCCTACTACTGCCTCTTCCATACTATCAGCTAACTGAAAAACCATCAATAATGCAATAATTAATATACTACCAGCTCCAGTAGGAATTGGATCCGCCACCCATAAGTAAACCGCTATTCCTAGTACAAACAATGTACGAAGTTGTTCAGCTGTGAAGTGTGTAGCCATCGCGTCTTTTACAAGCAATAGTACTAAACAACATATTACCAGTACAAAAGACAGCCAGTATATTTTCTTATAGCTTTTATAGTAAACACTTCTGATGATTCGCATTTATGCTCTCTTGCTCCTTCTTATTTGTTGAATCAAAGGAAAAGCAAGAGACAATAATGCAATAATTAGTAGTGTTAAAGCTAATGGGTCTTGTACAAAGATCATCAAACTTCCATTTGATATGGTCAATGACTGTCTAAACGCCTGTTCCATCATCCCTCCTAGGATAAATGCTAAAATTAATGGCGGAGCTGGAAACGAAAATAGTCGCATAAAAAAGCCAATTACACCAAATAAGAGAAGCATGTATAAATCAAACGTATTAAAACTAATCGCATAAACCCCAATAATGCTAAACATAATGACTAATGAAATAAGCAATGGACGGGGAATTTTTAATATTTTCGCTATGTAAGGGATTAGCGGTAAATTAAGAATTAGTAGAAATACATTCCCTATATACATGCTAGCGATAATCCCCCAGAAAATCTCAGGTCTATCGGTCATTAATAATGGACCAGGCTGAACGCCTAACACAAGAAAAGCGCCCAACATAACAGCTGTTGTTCCGGATCCTGGTATACCTAAGCTTAGTAATGGAACAAAAGCACCACTAGTCGCAGCATTATTAGCAGTTTCCGGTGCAGCAAGTCCTTTTACTGAGCCTTTTCCAAACGCTTCAGGACTTTTGGCAATTCTTTTTTCAGTAATATAAGCTATAAATGAGGCAATAGTTGCTCCTGCCCCTGGAAGTACTCCAAGTAAAAAACCTAAGATGGATTGACGTGACATTGGACCACGCATTTCCTTAAACTCCTGCTTGGTTATCTTTAAACTACCTAATTTATGAGCATTATCCATTGATAAATCTTTACGATTTATAATTAATGTACAAACCTCTGCTAATGCAAATAAACCTAAAGCAATTACCAGGAAGTCTAAGCCCTCCAACAAATTCACATTTCCAAACGTAAATCGTTGTGTTCCCGTCTGGGCATCGATGCCAATTGTGACCACCATAAATCCAATAACAGCTGAGATTAAAGCCTTAATCGTTGACCCTTCGGATAAGCTTGTTATTAAGGTTAATCCCATAAACATTAAAGCAAAATAAGCAGGTGGACCAAAGGAGACTGCAACACTTGATAGTATCGGTGCTAAAAGCATTAATAAAATGACACTTACAGTACCTCCAACAAAAGATGACGTAGCAGCTATAGCAAGTGCTTTGCCTGCCTTTCCCTGTTGTGCCATCGGATAACCATCAAATGCTGTTGCGACCGTTCCAGAGATCCCAGGTGCATTTAATAATATGGAAGATGTAGATCCACCAAAAACGGCACCGTAGTAAACACCTGCCATCATCACTAATGCAACGGTTGGTTCCATTCCAAACGTCACTGGTATCATGACAGCAATAGCACTGATTGGTCCCAGCCCTGGTAACATACCGATGAATGTACCAACAAAAACACCAATTAAAACGAAAAGTAACCCTTGCATACTAAATGCAACCTGAAAGCCAGTTATAATTCCTTCAATAGAATCCATACGGAACCTCCTCTAAAACGGTAATAATCCTTGGGGTAAACTTATTTGCAAAAATTTTGTAAACGTTATATACATAAAAATTGGAAAAATAAGAGCAACCACCCCATTTGTAAGATGTTTTTTATATCCTAAGAACCATGAACAAAAATAGATAAACAGTGTTGTAGTTATAATAAATCCTAAGAATTCCAATAGTGTAATATAAAGCAAAATAAATAAGAATACAGCAATTAATGTACCAATATCTTTCAAAGGAATATTTCTACGCGATCGCTGTTCTTCTGTTTCTGAATCCTTAGCAAAAAATAAACAAATCGATAAAAAAACTAGCAAATAACCCAATCCTTTTGGAATAACATCCGCATCAACAGGTGTGTATGGATAAGCAGGTAGTTGATATGCCATTACTAAATAAGCTACTGCTATAATTAGTAGAATAATGCTGATACGTTGATTTAATGCTTTAAACATGCCTTCACCACCTATAATTTAAAATACCTTATTGCTAAAACCTAATTTAGACGCTACGCTTTATTAATTTGTGTGAATGATATACGCCAACTGTAAGGAAACATATATAATTATTCATTATTGTAAAGATAGAAGCCAATGACCTTAGCCATTGACTTCTAGGAAATGGTCTATTTCGATAGACCTAATTCATCTAGTAAAGACTGAATCTCTTCTTTCTGTTCATCTAAAAATGCCTTATATGATTTGCTGTCCATATACATTTCATCCCAACCATATTGCTCTCTGATATCTGCAAAAGCCTGTGAATCACTTAATTCTTTAAATTTTTCTTCATAATATTTCACAGCTGCATCGTCCATATCCGGAGGTCCAAAAAATCCACGCCAGTTTACAAAAGTTGCATCAATCCCCTGTTCATTAGCGGTTGGAAAATCTTCTATAACTTCACCCTCTAATCTCTCCTCAGAAGACACTCCTAATACCTTTATTTTCCCAGCCTTTACTTGTTCTACTGTTTCTGCCACTCCAGTTGAGTAAACGTCTGCACTTCCATTTAGCACTTGCGTCAGTCCCCCACCTTCTTGGTCAGATACATACTTAATTTTTGTCACATCAACCCCTGCAGCCTTTGCAATCTGTATGAACTGGATATGATCCATACTCCCCGGTGAAGAGGCACCAACAACTGTAATACTAGCAGGATCTTTCTTCATATCCTCAAATAAATCATTAAGATTATCCCATTTTGCATCTGCTGACACCGCAAATGCAGCGTAGTCTGCTATCATATTAGCAAGTGGTGTAAAATCCTCGTGTCCATATTCCGACTGCCCATTTAACGGAATTAAAACAATTGGAGGTGAGGATACAAATAAATTATATGAACTTTTTTGTTTGCCTGCGATATACGCCCAACCTACCGCACCTCCACCACCTGGTTTATTTACAACCCCAATGTCCTGATCAATCAATCCTTCTTCTGTGAATACTTTAGCAGCCATGCGTGCTGTAGTATCCCAGCCTCCACCAGCTCCTGCTGGTGCTATAATTTCAATGGGTTTCTCAGGTGTCCAATCTCCTGATGAGCCAGTTGCCTTTTCATCTTTACCGGAACATGCTGTTACTGTAAGTATGATCACAAGAAACCCGATAAGCGTAATCCACCGTTTCACTCCTCATTCCTCCCTGTTTTAAATCATTGTTTGCTTTCTACTATTTACTCTAATAAAATCCCTTCTTTATGTAACCGTTTACAAAATAAGATGCAATAAGAATTTTTTGTCTATTTTGAGCATTTTGTTCACGGGAATAGGAGATTAACTTCTATGTATTGTTTATTCATCTTTTATCAGCTGTTTATCGAAAAGATGACAAAAATTCCCTCTTCGATACAGACAAGCATAATAACGGAGAGGGAATTTATCAACTGCTGAATGGTGGCTATTTCAAAATGAGTGGCAAGCCTTCTCAGGCGTATACATATGGGGATTGCTTCCATCATACTTCCAGCAGTGTTATACAACTAACATGTTACACTATATGATTAGTTCATTCTTTGTGCATTGCTGCTTCCTTAGATTATCAATTATCGGAGCCTAGCCTTCATCATAATTCCTACTTTAAATGATATCTTCGCTCTGGTCTTCCTACGATACCATACTCTAATTCAGCCGTAACCTTATTAATGGATATTAAATACTCCAAATATCTCCTTGCTGTTGTTCGTGAGGCGCCAACTTTAGAACCCATTTCCTCAGCAGTAATACCAGTATTTACTTGATGTAATATTCCTTCAACCTTTTCAAGCGTTAATGGGTCTATTCCTTTTGGTGTTGGTTCTCTAGTACTTAGCTTCTGTCCAAAATAATCATCTAAAAATGACTGATCTACCTCATTTTTTGCTGCTAATTGTTGTTTCATATTTTTATAGCGTTTGATAGTTTCTATAAACCGTTCCATTTTAACTGGTTTAATGATATAGTCAAAGATTCCATTGCGTATGACATTACCAACAATCTTTGTCTCCGTTGCTGCAGATATCATAATAAAATCAATGTTAGGATTACGATGACGAATTTCTAGCATAATATCACTACCTAACATATCAGGCATATAAATATCTAGTAATATTAAATCAGTTGCAGTTTTGCTAACCATATCCAGTGTTTGCTCTCCGTTTAACGCTTTTCCAACAACCTCTATACCTGAGATTGTCTCTAAAAACTTTTCATGAATATTTGCAATTCGATAATCGTCCTCTGCAATAATGACACGTATCATTCCATCCCCCCTCTGCTAATCACTTTTTGTCTGTTTAGGAATAAAAACAGAAAACACTGCTCCTTTGTGTTTTTGATTATGTACTTCAACAGTTCCCTGAAGTTCTTCTACTGTATCCTTAACAATAGCTAATCCATAACCGCGATCCTTCATTCCTTTTGTAGAATAGCCTTGTTGAAAAATTTGCTGAACCTCCATATCATTGATGCCTTCGCCACTATCGGCAATTTCAAATACAATATCTTGACCTATATCAGTTGCAAAAATTACAACCTCTTTAACATTTTGTTGTTCAACTGCTTCCATAGCATTATCAATTAAGTTACCAACAATTGTAATTAATTTTGCCATATCCATTTGCTTCGGCAATGGCTGTAAGTAGCTATTCGGATCAATTGTAAGCGCAATCTTTTTTTCTGACGCCTTTCCTATTTTTCCTAACAAGATAGCTTGGACGGTTTGATCTTTTATTTGATCAAGCAAAATTTTATTTTGATCCGCATGTATCTTTGATTCTTTTTGAATTAACTCAATAGCCTCTTTATAATGTTGTAATTGCAATAACCCTGAAAGCACATATAGTTTATTGGTGTACTCATGTGTTTGGGCACGTAAATCTTCGGAATACTGCCTAACTTCGGACAATGTATTTATCATTTCATTTAGCTCTGTTTTATCCCTAAAGCTTGATACTACGCCTACTACTTGTTCATTTTCTATGATTGGCTTACGGTTAACAATAACCTGTCGATTATTTAAAGCTATTTCTTCATCTTTTATTACGTTTCCCGATTGAAGTACATCGTACATTTTTGTATTTGGAAAAACATCCTCTATTTTTTGATTCGCTTTGTTATTATTAATTCCTAAAATTCTTTGCGCAGACTCATTCATTAAATTAATTCTACCAGTTTGATCAATTGCAATAATCCCCTCCTTTATCGAAGAGAGGATGGCATTCCGATCACGATAAAGAGTTGCTATCTCATATGGTTCCAGACCAAACGTATCCTTTCTAATATTTCTTGCTAATAAGACCCCACCAACGATACCAGCCAACAATACCAATAACGATACTCCACCTAGTTTTAATAATTTATTGAAAACAATCGACTTAATATCTTCAACCATAAACCCAACAGAAACGATCCCAATTATGTCACCATCTTTATTAAAAATAGGCGCTTTTCCACGTAACGAATAGCCTAGGCTTCCTACAGCTTTTGATGTATAATATTCACCATGTTTTAATGCTCTATCATTATCTCCCCCAACCATATGTTTTCCGATTTTCTTTGTATCAGGATGAGCTACACGTATACTATCCTTATTTCCTACTACAATAAATTCTGCACCAATGTATTCTCGAACCTCCTCAGCAATTGGTTGAATCGTTTTTTCTGGATGTGCCTCATCAAAAGCACTCCTTACCGAAGGCATATGAGAAAATGTAATAGCTACATTTAAAGCTCTTTCCCCTATTTGTTTTTCAATATCTTGCGATTCAAAATAAGCATTTATCCCAGTCAGTAGTATAGTTATACAAATAATTAATCCACAGATTAGGACAAGTATCTTTGTTTGTAATGAAACACGAAGCATATCTCCCCTCCTTAAACACAGAACACAACGGAATGAATGGGATAGTACTATTAGCTGCCTTTAGGAAGAGCATAAATAATTGCAAATAATAAAAGTGAAACTTCAATCAGTTGGGGGTTTTTGTTTAGCCCCACGGATGGTTAGTACCACTAAGGGTATGACCTAAAGGCCCTCGAACCAATCGGACATTTATTGCAGTCGCCCCCACTCATTCCAGAACGGTTCACTTTATTGCCGGAGTGGGGACTTACTGCAAAATTATATGCGGAATCAATCGAAGTGGTAGAGAAACGTAATTTTTATATTAACAGACGGTACAAATAATTAAAAATATCAAATTATTGTAACATAAAAGAATGGATAGATTTATTAATTTATGGAGGAATTGGATAATAGATTAAAAACATCCATCGATCCTTTTACGACGAAGAAATCGATGGATAAATAGATTTTTATCTATACATATATAGGTGACTACTGGACAATGAATGCATTCAACAGCTGGATGTCAACATTCCCTCCAGATAATACACAGACCACATTTTTATCATAGACACCAAGTTTATCAAACATAGCTGCTGCAACCGTTACAGCACTAGAAGGCTCGATCAACTGCTTCATACGCTGTAAAACAAAGGTCATCGCCTGTTTAATTTGTACTTCACTTACAAGAACAATATCATCTATAAATCGCTTCACAATGGGGAAGGTAAGGGTTCCTGGGTGCGTTGTACGTAAGCCATCCGCTATTGTTATCGTTGGTGGTATACTCGTTATTTTTCCTTCCTGTAAGGAAATAAAAGTATCTTTAGCAGTTTCAGGCTCCACTCCAATAACTTTAATCGATGGCTTCGTTTCTTTAATAGCAGTTAGTATCCCGGAAATTAATCCACCACCACCAATTGGTACTACGACAACGTCAACATGATCTATTTGTTCTAATATCTCTAATCCAACTGTACCTTGGCCAGCAATGATTAATGGATCATCATAAGGAGGAATAATCATACCATTATTTTCTTTTGCGACTTCCACTGCACGTGGAAGCCGTTCAGAGGAAGTCATTCCACATTTTTCAATTTTCCCCTTATATGAACGAATTGCATTTACCTTACTTTCATTAGCATCCTCAGGAACGACAATCGTAGCTGGTATTCCTAACTGATTTGCAATATAGGCTACTGCCTGGCCGTGATTTCCTGATGATGCTGCCGTAACAAATGATGACCCTTCTTGAGCCGCACGTTTAACCTTGTTCGTGGCACCTCTAATCTTAAAAGACCCTGTTTGTTGTAGGTGCTCAGCTTTAAAAAACATTTGATTCTTACAGATAGAAGATAGCTGTGTAGATTCTAAAATGGGCGTATTATTTATTGTATCTGTAATAGTTTCTCTCGCATTGTAAATATCATTTACCGTAATCATATAAATCCTCCCATCATGCCTTGTACTTTCAAGTATAACAGACAGCATAGCAATAGTTTCCTCTACTTTGCTGATAATCCAAGTTATATACTAACACCAGATTGAAAAAACCCTTTACGGAGTATTTCAAACCGTAAAGGGTTTTTTCTATTTATGTTCGAAAGCTTGTATTACCGAGTCGTATACATCTTCTAAATTTTTGCCCATACCAGCTTCTACTGCTGCTACATAAGCACCTTCTACAATAGGAGCTTCTACTAACTTTATCGCTTTAAGATCTGTCATTTCGATTGCCATTTCAGCGTTCATCTTTGCACTACCTAAATCATAAAATAACAACACACCATTACCTTGATTAGCTTGCTCAATGGCAGCATTAATCTTTTCTATACTTGTTCCAATCTCTAAATCCTCTGTACCTCCAGCTGTTTCAATTGGTACGTCCTTTATTACTTGTCGGATAAGCTCCTTTGCTCCTTCAGCGATTTTTGAGCTATGGGAAATAAGTACAATACCTACATAAGCCATTACTTAGATGCTCCTTTCCATACTTCAGCCAATGCTTCAAAAATATAGTATGATGACACAGCTCCTGGATCCAAATGTCCAATCGACTTTTCTTTAAAATAGGAGGCCCGTCCTTTTGTGGCCATCATATCTTTTACTTTTTCTAAAGCATTGCTTGCAGTCTGTAAAATGGAAGAATGATCGACTTCCTCATTTGTCTGAAATAAATCAGCAATGGGGGACCATACATCAACCATTGTTTTCTCTCCCTCTGTTGCTTTACCACGTTGCTTTAATCCACTAACAGCTTCATTTAATCCTATTGCAAACTGCTTCTGATTAATAATTTGTTCACCCTTTAAAGCATTCGTTAATTTCAAGAAGACTGTTGCAAATAAAGGACCAGATGCACCACCTACCTTTGACATGATGGTCATCGCTACATCCTTTAAAACGTCAGATACCTCTTGATAATCCTCTTCATCCAACTTAGTTACCACAGCTTGAAATCCTCTAGCCATATTAATTCCATGGTCACCATCGCCAATAGGTTGATCCAGTGTAGTTAAGTAATCTTTATTCATTTGTATTTTTTCATTTGCAAGTTTTATCCATTTTATAGTACGTGATACATCCAATTCCATATTAAATCCCTCCTAGCTGCGAAAAGCGGGTGCTTCTGATCCAGCATCTAATAATGTCTTTAGTTCATCATCTAATTTCAATAAAGTTATGGAAATACCAGCCATCTCCAATGATGTCATATATTCTCCGACAAATGTTCGATATACATGAATGCCATTATCATGAAGTATTCCCTGAACTTTCTCGTTTACTATATACAATTCCATTTCTGGAGTAGCTCCTAAACCATTAATCATTACAGCAATATTATTTCCTTTTGATATTTCGATATCTTCGAGAATTCTATTTGTTAATTCTGTTGCAATTTCATCAGCAGAAGTAATTGGCTTCCTCTCAATTCCCGGTTCTCCATGAATTCCGATCCCAATCTCCATCTCATCCTCTTTCAATGTAAAGCTTGGCTTTCCAGCAGCTGGTACTGTACATGAGGTGAGTGCCATTCCCATCGAGCGTACATTTGCTACAACCTTGTCCGCTACTTGCTTGATTTCCTTCAGTGATCCACCGCTTTCTGCCTTAGCTCCAGCTATTTTGTGAACCAATACTGTCCCAGCTATCCCTCTTCGACCAGTAGTGAAGGAGCTATCTTCAACTGCAACATCGTCATTAACAATTACCTTTTCGACTTGGATACCTTCAGCTTCAGCCATTTCTGCAGCCATTTCAAAGTTTAATACATCACCCGTATAGTTTTTAATGATTAAAAAAACCCCTTCACCTCCATCTACAGCTTTTATCGCTTCGAGCACTTGATCTGGAGTTGGTGAAGTAAATACTTCACCAGCAACTGCTGCATCAAGCATACCTTTTCCAACATATCCTGCATGAGCAGGCTCATGTCCACTACCACCACCACTTACTAATCCTACTTTACCTTTAATTGGCGCTTCCTTTCTTGCTAACACTAACGTATTAGGTATTAACCTAACTTTCTCAGGGTAAGCAGCAATATACCCATTCACCATATCTTGAACAACTTGATCTGGATCGTTAATAATTTTTTTCATTTTACTACCCCTTTCATCTTCTTATTATAAAAATACCCTGTTTATAGCCTAATCACACAAATAAATACTATTTCTTAGAAATTTTTTATAAAAAAGGGCCATTCTTATCCTTAGATAGTCATGACCCCTTTCTTGCTAAAGCTTTATTTAAATGCTCGAGTTGCTTCAACAGCTTTCTTCCAGCCGCCATATAGAGCTTTACGCTTCTCTTCCTCCATATTATCCGTAAATGTTTTCTCTATATTCCACTGTTTTGCAATTTCATCCTTATCCTTCCAGTAACCAACGGCTAACCCAGCTAGATATGCAGATCCTAAAGCAGTTGTTTCTTGAACAACTGGTCTCTCTACAGGGACACCGATGATGTCACTTTGAAATTGCATTAAGAAATTATTTTTGACTGCACCACCGTCCACACGTAATGTCTTTAGATCTATTTTTGAATCCGCAATCATTGCATTTAAAACATCTTTTGTTTGATATGCTAATGATTCTAGTGTAGCCCGGATAAAGTGACCCTTTGTTGTACCACGGGTAAGTCCAAATACAGCACCTCTTGCCTCACTATCCCAATACGGTGTGCCTAAACCGACAAACGCAGGTACCATGTATACACCATCTGTGCCCTCTACTTTTGTTGCATAGCTCTCACTTTCTGGAGCAGTTTCTATTAATCTTAAGCCATCTCGTAACCATTGGATAGCAGAGCCTGCTACGAAAATACTTCCTTCTAATGCATATTCAACTTTACCATCGACTCCCCATGCGAGTGTTGTTAATAATCCATGCTCAGAGGCAACTCCTTCTTCACCTGTATTCATTAACATAAAACATCCAGTACCATAAGTATTTTTCACCATACCCTTCTCAAAGCAAGCTTGCCCAAATAACGCTGCTTGTTGGTCCCCAGCAATACCGGCAATTGGTACTTCTTCTCCAAAGAAATGATAAGAAACCGTATGAGCATAAACCTCTGAGGATTGTTTTACTTCTGGTAGCATGCTTTTCGGAATAGTTAGTATATCTAATAACTCGTCATCCCATTTTAAATCGTAAATATTAAACATTAATGTTCGAGAAGCATTGGAATAATCAGTAATATGCGTTTTACCACCAGACAGACGGTATACTAGCCAACTATCTATTGTGCCAAACATTAAGTCACCGTTGTCTGCTTTTTCTCTTGCACCTTCCACATTATCCAAAATCCATTTAACCTTCGTACCAGAGAAATAAGGGTCAAGCAGCAATCCTGTCTTCTCTCTAAATAGTTCATTGTAGCCAGCTTCTCTTAGCTCTTTACAAATAGCCTCCGTTTGTCTAGACTGCCAGACAATCGCTTTGTATACTGGTTTCCCCGTATTTCTATCCCATACTACCGTTGTTTCCCGTTGATTTGTAATACCAATACCAGCAATTTGATTTGGTTCTAGATCAGCCTTGCGTAATACCTCTGCAATACAAGCTAGAACGGAGGTCCAAATTTCATTGGCATCATGTTCAACCCAACCAGGCTGTGGAAAGAATTGTTCAAACTCTTTTTGCGCTGTCTGGACAATTTCTCCTTTGTGGTTAAAAATAATCGCTCGAGAACTTGTAGTACCTTGATCAATAGATAAAATAAATTGGTTATTCATCATCCATTCCTCCCTCTATATACTCCCTCTATATACTTTAATTATCTTCAAAATACTCTTGTTTTCTTAGAATTAATCAAGCACCATTTCATTGAATGTATTGATGGATAAAGCGTTTAATCAGAGTACAGAATATTCTAACCGGGTTTTATCCATCCTAACAGCCAAATTGTGTACATTTGGTTGAAAAGGGATATAACCATGCCCTCATTCTCCACACTGCTTATGGTCGCTCACCCTCCCATGTATCACGGGATTTTAATCCATACATTCCTTCGTCCTGCGTATCCACAAGGTGGAGGTCGGAAAAAGCTCCTATGCTGGGTCTGGTGCCCGAATGGAATAAATAATCTCCGACTCTGCATTATTGGTGTTTGTTCATTCCAAAACTTAGATGCATTTTTTCAACTACTTTGAAATAGCTTAAACTGCCTGCAATTCTTTCATTTGAGTTAAACCTTGTAATAGCTTGCTACCTTCAAATTCACTTTGTTTTCTGCCAATCACAAACAGTACACGTAGTAATTTGCCGCACATTGCAATCAATGACTGTTGTTTC
>NZ_BAAACY010000004.1:0-7851 GCF_039521925.1 Virgibacillus salarius
CATATACTTAAAATACCACAGTAAGTAACACTCTGGTATAGCCAAATTTTTATACTTTCTTATCTTTAAATAAAAGCCGATATTTCCTTAGCGTAGGAAAATTCGACCTTTTTCATGTCGAAAATTGCTTAGCGTATGTTTTGCGCTTTTTGTTGGTAGGACCCCATGCCCATCAAGCTAGCATTCATGAATGGGTAAAATAGAGCCGTTTTGCAAAGTAATGTCTATGCTACTGAAAAAAAAGCATACCAAATAAGCCTGATACAAGCTATTTTTTAAAAATTACGCTGCTTTCTTTTGGCACGTGGTATACTGATAGACAACACCCAATATATCAAAGACTGTTTTTTTCTCGTATCGGTGAGACTTTCGCCCGTTTTTCTGTAGGATGGCAAATAGGCGAAACAGGACCTTTGATAGCTCTTGGGTGCCTTTTTGTATCGATTGAAACAGTAATACAAAATAATCTTTAATGATATAAATGGCTTTATATTCGCTAAGTTCTTGTTTTTTCTTGGTGAGAAGTAGCTGCCGCATTTGAAACATGGTGGAAGAACAAAGGAGGATAGCGATGAGTTGACCATAGAGATGACATTCTAAACGCTCTTTTTTGATTTCTTTACAATGATCGATTTCAAAGAAGGATTTCCATGACTTAAACAGTATTTCAATTTGCCAACGTAAAGAGTAAAGATCGTGAATGTGTTCCGTTGGAACAACTTCGGGTGATGCATTGGTTATGTATACATTTATCGCACTCAATCGTTTACTCCGTTCCTTCATAACAATCCCTTTCTTTTTCTCCTTTACCGCATGATTTTCCAATCGTGTTCGGGTTTGCTCTTCCGTAAGTCGGTGGATAATGACTCTAGTCGGCAGCTTTTGATTTTTCCCAATATAAACATCTGAGATTTCATGGGTTTGTCCTTGCTTTAATTGATGCATGATCTCTTCCATATCTAATTGAATATATTCGGTTTGTTTTTTGAGTGTTCCATTTTTGAAGTATTCAGGATTAGGGTTCTTTAGATAAACCCGAGTGTTTAATTTTAAACGAGAGATATAAGAAGCGCCCTTCTCGTCCATCTGATGGAGGTCATTGAGGTCAAAATATCCTAAATCACGTATACATAAGTCACCTGTTTGTACCGTCTGTAAGCATGTGGAACCGAATGAACATGGAGGAATTGGCCACTGAGAAGATCATATTCCAGTTGAATTTTCACGCCAGCCGTATGGCTACTTCCTCCAGATCCTTGATAGGTTTTAGCAAAAACATCTGGCAATTGAAAGGTCGTAGAATCCAAGATTCGTATACTTCGAAACTGTGAAACGTAACGATGAGAAAAAAAACTAGAAGTAGACAACTTCTTAGTAAGCAAGGTAGCGAAAACATGTCGTAAGAGCTCGACAGCCGTAGGATTAAATCGTTGATTAAGTCCTTCAGGACTCATTAAAACTCCCGTTGAAGATTCTAAACAACTACATAGCTGTGCTAGGGAAGTGCTCGCTACTTTTTGGCTTAACCACACGCATAGCGCTATTAAATCTTTGGCCTGGTACTTACTCGTCCTTTGAACAAAACCGACTTCTTTGGCCAGCTGTTGGAGAACTTTTGGAGACAAGGATCGTTGTAGTTCCTGTGAAAAGAGAGTCAGTTCATCTGAAATTTCACGACTCATAAAAAAACACCATCCTTTCCCATATATTACTGAAAGGATAGCGCTTTTTCCGTTTGGGGGGTAGTCATTTGAATTAACTTGATGGGCATGGGGTAGGACCCCAAGAATAGTTTATTTAATAGACGTTGAAAAATGTAAGGTCTGTCCATTCCGAGAAGGATGTTTTAAAGAAGGCTCAAAAACTAAAACCTGTTCTTTTGCTATTAAATTAAAGGAACATTTTGACCAACAAGCTTTTCAAGAAACAGAAGAATTTAAACGCTCAGCTCGAGAACGCTATAAAATCGAAGCAAAAAATAGTGAGTAAAAAATAAACACGGGTACGATCAAGTATCGGCTGCAGGTTCATTTGGTATGCAAATTCAGGGCACAACGACGATATTCGCTGTCAATCTAAAAAGAATCTTAAAGCTTCTGAATGAAAAAGAATAATAAAGAAACAAAAATAAGGCGTTTTCTGTTCAAATTGAACAAAAAGCGCCTTATTTTTCTCTGTAATGAGTTTATTTATAAAAAACACAAGCTTTTCAATGCCCTCATACAATATCGAACTCTTGCCCAGCACTGGGTATTGCAGGCCTATGCGTTCTTTTTATTAGGGTAACTCATGGGACTTCTATGGTAAAAGAGCAGAAAGATATTTCTTTTATCAAACAACTGAAAGAAGGATTTGTGTATACTTGGGAAAAACCATTGTTGCGAGCATTATTTACTATTACAGTTATTACAAATCTATTTATATCAGGTCCACTAATGATGGGGCTGCCCATTTTTGTTGAAGGTGTGTTGAAGGGAAATTCCTTAGACTATAGCTTCGTTCAAGGGGGATTTACCTTCGGGATGATTGCTGACTCGATTATTATTAGTATCATTAATATAAATAGAAACAGAGGAGCATATGCTTTATATTTAATTGCTCTTCAAGGGCTGGGAATGCTTCTATTCAGTCAGGTACAAATCATTGAGATTGCCATTCCAGTCATCATTTTAATTGGTATGCTTAACCCCGCAATAATATTCCGTTAATTTCTATGGTTCAAACATATACAGATAGAAATAAGATAGGAAGAGTAATGGGCTTAATTCGTACAGGGTCTTTAGGGCTTATTCCCCTTTCCTATGCAATTACCTCATTTTTACTAGGTATAGGCATCAAGATTAACATAATAATGGCATGGAGTTCCCTACCATTACTGGTTAGTGTTGTGATATTATTTGTAAGATTTCCTATTATAAGAAAAGCAGACGGATAAGCCTAGTGTAGTGGTTGCATCAATTTAATTAATTTTTGTTTTTTACAAGTGTATAAGCCAAAATTTTGGTTTAAATAAAAAAACATTTTGGCTTATTAAATTTTTCGGAAAAGCGGACCAGAAAGCAAACGTGAGTGATTTCCTATTATGGAAGTGTGCCCGTTTGTCTAAGAGTAAATTATTGTGTACCATCTCGTGTAATATTGATAAGCAATGCTTTGAGTTGTATTCCCTTTTTCAAATTTCAGAGCATTACCAATCTCATCTCTTCCTACAAAACGCCACCCCTCCTTTTCCATCATTTTAATGTATGGCTCCATTTCTCCTCGTTTTACCAAATATCCGTAAATCCCGCCTATCTCTTCTGCTCCTTTTATTTCGGCAATTTCTCTATCTTGAAAAATCATTTTTGACATAGCTAATGCCATCGGAACTGGGTTTCCTTCTTGGAAAATTACATCCTTTTTTAAGGTTAAAAATATAGCTAAAATACTTATTACTCCCATTGTAATTATAAAAGTTTTAGATTTTAACACTCTTTCCATTCAATTACACCCATTTCTCAATTAAGATTCCAGCATACAATTTCGTTAAAGCACCCGTTACTTGAATAATTATATTCAAGTTTATTTTTCTTTTATAAAATAAAACCCTTCTCCATTTTTTTGCGGTACAAATCCTGATAAAGCTGATGAATTCTCTACACTATTTTGTTCTTCTGCGGTTATGACTGTTTTAATGTCCTTACCTTCACGTGCTTCTTGTTCCTCTACTGTTACAACTTTAATTTTATCTCCATCACTAACATCAACTTGCCCTTTTGCTAATACATCTGTAAATCCAGTTGATAGTACAAGAACTCCTATAAAACCAAAAATCAAACCCGATTTCCTTTTCATAAAATCTCCCTCCGTTTTTTAACAAATTATTTTTACATTAATGCTACGTTAACCTAATTACAATTATTTCAAGTCTCTGTTATTTTCACAAGATGTGTTGTTTAATTATCTGGCCGAATTCTAGCACAACTTTGTTCCGTTATTGCGCCCGATTGCTAAAGATCGGTCTCAGATTATTATAGAAACTGACCATCTGGAAAATCAAGATTAATAGTAGTATGACGCAAGATCGATTCATAAGCCTTGGCTTTTTCAGAAAACAGACGCATCAGAACAACAACGTCTAAGGTTTCGCTAGATAAAGCCCCCTCACCTCGGCTACCAATGAGCACCACATCTGGTACAACAAGCCAAGCACCGGCACGATTATAGAAAGAAGCTAAAGATGGTTTACACGTGAATATGCCAAAATCTATGTCTCTTTGTTTTTCAATCCATTGAGTAGCGGCAGCGACTGTACGTAAACCTAACCCTTGACCATGATACTTGGGATGAGTAGCCACACAACTAAGTCCAGCAATATTGAATGTTTGTCCATCGTGCTTGATAGTCTTATGCACTACACCTGCATAGCTGACCAACTTCCCATCTATGTAGGAATAAACTGAGCGTGCATTAAGTTCTTTATCGTGAGCTTTCGGAATCGTTGCTCCCGGCATCGGACAAGCATCTGGCCAAACCTGATGTAGCATTACGGCAATCTCACTTTGTAATGTATCAGGTGCTTGATTATAATAGATTGATTGGACGATGTTGTCATTGATTTATTCCCCCACCTTCTACTATGTAATGTTACGCATTGTGTTTATTTACCTTCAATACAATCATTTTCCCTAAAGTATTATAATTCTACTTTAACTTTATTCATTCTTAATACTCACAGTCCTAAAACTCGTTACCCATAATTTAACACAATTAATTTTTTAACTATCGCATCTCAGTAGGTCTTCTTCAATTATCTGGCCTAATTCTTGAACACTACTTATTAAACAACTGCGCCCAATAGTTGAAGATGATTTAAATTTTATGAACTACCTTCCCACGAAGAATATATGGAATAATGGATTCACTATTTATAAAATTTTTTTCTTCAGTTACTGCAAAGACTCCCTCTAGTCCACTCTCTTCAAAATCATTTCTTCCCTCCTTTTTATCTTTCTATAAATTAACTAGACACCAATAACCTATTTTCCCGCTTGTTAAATTCAAAGTATTCAATGCTCCACACATAAATTGTATCAAATTTTTTCCAAGTCGCCATCCATCTTTTTCTTGGTTACGTCAAAAGAAAATCCTGCAAGCATAAAAAAATACCGGCACGATAACGTACCGGCTACACCACTTAATTGAACAAAGTTAATAATTAGGGCTCATTCATTTTATTCCACAATTGCGCCCGATAGTTGAATAACCCAACTACCATCTTTCTTTTATTTCTTTTATTACAACTTCTGGATTATCCCAATGTAACATATGAGAAACATTAGGAACTAACTTTACAGTTGCTCCTGTTTTTTGTTCTAATATGCCTGAAGTTAAATCCCTGTACGCATCTTGTGACTTAGGAAGGGTTGCACGGAGTAATAAGATATTTAAGTTATTAGGGAGGTTTTCATAAATATCCTCCGTTTCATCTTTGTGCATACCTCTAATAATGTTACCAGCCGTTTTTCCCCTTGCGTGCCAATAATACCTTCCATCCTTAACAAGGGATAAATCCTTCGCCGCAGTCATTAATAGTGGTGTTCTTCTGGAGTCACCAAAGACAGCCACATCCAAAAACTTTTCCCAAGTCTCTACATACTCTTCAAAATCCTTTTCGTAATACTCAATCTCTTCTTCTATTATAGTAAGAAGAGAATAACCTTCAATTATTTTATCTGATTGGTACTTTTCCTACGCTTCCGACAACAACATGTTTTCACACTCCCATACTATGAATCAATTAATTTGATTTCAGTATGGTCTTATTACTCAACCTTTATTTAACAATCGAAATGTATTAGTATAAAGATAAGGCGCTTATCCTTATGCGGTATAATCGCCATTTAATGGCATAACTAATATTTCAATTTAGCCATAGCCTTGTAAATTTCCAATGCCTCAATAAGGAATTGCTTATTATATCCTGTTTTAAGTTTTATTTTTTCTGACCATTCATCTACTGTATTTAGCGATTGTTCATTAATTAACCCTTCACTGGTACTTAGAAAACTCTTCCAATCATAAAATTCCCAGTGAGCAATATCATTTTTGTAGGGTGTTCTACACTCCAAAAGGGGTTTTGGTTTAATTAAATTCTGCGAGTATTCGGCGGCCTTAAAAAAGTCGTCCTTATTAATTGGTTCCGGATCATAAAATTGTCGTGATACTTTTCCATTTGGTCTATGATATGTTACTTCAATCATGTTTCCTACAGATTTCACTTGAATTTGCGCAGCAGGAAAAAATCCATCCAATTTTTCATATGTAAAGTCTTCACTCATAGAATCTATCAAAATTGGATTTAACCATTGATCGCCTAAATCACAGAGAAAACGGTTACCATTTTCATCTAATGCCACTATTGCAACATGTGCATCAATTGTATTTAAATCATGACCAATTGGGAATGCTTTCACACCATTTTTTTCAAATTCATCAAGTAACCAGATTGCAAGGTCATAACAATTTCCTGTAATACCATATTGGCTTTTATGCTCTTTCATTAGGGAGACATCTCTTTGTCTCCCATTACTTGCTTTATCATAAAACCATGCTTTCGTTAATGTATCCATTGGAAACCCATCGAATTTTCTCCAACAAGATAATATGCTATCCGGCGCTAACATAATCCCCCTCCTAATCCCTTTTCTATTCAGCATTTACGATTATTCAATTAAATGGCTCTAATCCGTAATAAGGGCGCTGGTTCTTGTTCTGGAATTGCGCCCGTTTGATAAAGATTGTATTTATGGAATAGTTTTAACTATCAATTGAGAACTAAATAATAAAGACAAAAGAAGATAAGTAATAGAACGCTTATCGATTTTTTGTTTGCCTTAATAAAAGGTAAATAAGAGAAATACAAAACATGAATGTAAAAGTATTTAACCAATCTAAACTATCATTAGTTAGGTATTTAAACAGCATGACAGCGAAATAAAATATAACGAACAGACATGCATATGTAAACCAGAAAATTTGCTTTATCTTTTTTTGGGACATGAATTCCACCTCTTGATTAGTAATCCTCCACAAAATGGCATTTAAAATGTAAAGTTAAGAGCAGGCTCTTATTCAAGAATGGCGCCCGTTTGCTTAATAAATTAATGTTAAATTAGTTATCATCGACTTCAATTAGGTAAACCTTTTCCTTAAAACCACCCCGTTCAACAAATTTCTTTTTTCTTGCTGCTTCTATGTCTTTAAATCCTTCCCCATGAATTGTTGATAAGGAATGTATAATTTCCAGAACATCAGAGAGTTCTTCAACTGCTTCTACATCGTTTTCTGCTTGTAAGTACTCATTTACTTCTTCTTTCAATTTTGTTTTTAATTCCTGAAAATACGTTGATTTATCAAGCATTTTAACCTTGCATGTTTCTCCATTTCTTTCGATTAACTCTGGGATTTTGTCTCGAACAAGTTTATTATAAGCTGGCATTATCCACTTCTCCTATTTCTCTTTATTCTACTAACAATACGTTTTGGCTAATCTGTTTTTACCCACAATTCTTTAACAAATTGGCATAAAGTAAAAATGGCGGCTGCCTCTTATTCCATTCTCGCCCGATTGGTGAATATCATTAAAAATCTTTAAGACACACAATAGTCTTCTAAATACCAAGATGGTATCGGGTTATTCATACCATCAAACCAAGTCAGAACTTCTGCTGCCTGTTCTTGCATAACGCTAATTTGATCTGCACCAAAAGGGTGTGACCGTCAAGTAAAATGACACAATCTCTGCTTATTAATTTGAAACACTTTGCTGCCCAAATATGGTTTTTCGATGCTTCATTCGCCAACTGTCTT
>NZ_BAAACY010000005.1:0-16953 GCF_039521925.1 Virgibacillus salarius
AATAGCTACTAGAGGAAGCGTAAATCTGAGCATGTAGTGATAAGGACTGAGCGAATTTTGCTCCGTTTTTCTTACAAACAATGTCACGATAACAAGACTTTCTCCACTCGAGATTTTAAGTAATACTTCCAGCTATTCCGAGTTTGCACCATATAGGGGAAATTCGATAATGATAAAGGTCATATTGTCTCAAGTTCGTATTTTTTGTTCATTCACATTCTTAGAAGTATTTGCTATTATTTAGGATATATCCTGAAAGGAGTTGTTGCATATGTGGAAAGACTTTAAAGAATTTGCTTTTAAAGGAAATGTTATCGATTTGGCAGTTGCTGTTGTTATTGGAGCCGCTTTTAGTGCGATCGTTTCCTCACTTGTAGATAATATTATTACGCCATTAATAGGTGTTCTAATGAATGGGGTGGATTTGACCAACTGGAAGTATACTGTAGGAGATGCAGAGATACTATATGGAACATTTATACAATCGATAATCGATTTCTTCATCGTTTCACTATCTATTTTCTTTATTATTCGATTACTTATGAAATTTAAGCGTAAAAAAGAAGAAAAGGTGGTTGAAGAAGCACCTAAAGTAGATCCGCAAGAAGAATTATTGAAGGAAATAAGGGATTTATTGAAGGAACAGAATAAGGGGAAGTAGTGAAGTTAATGCATAAGCCTATAAGCAGAAGTAAACATTCCTTAGACCGTTTGAAATTTGGAGATTGGACGCAGAAATGCGCCTTCAAAGCCATAGAAAATATAAATATAATGGAGGATTTACAACAGTATACGCCATTTCTTTGTGGCACTTTTCCATTAGGGATACATACTGAAGCATCGGATTTAGATATAATCGTAGAAGCGCAAGACTTATCTGCATTTGCGGAAAAAATAAGATCATTATACGGTGGGTTTGACGCATTTTCTATAAAAAGGAAGAAAATTAGAAACCACGCTGTTGTGAAGGCGAATTTTTTATATCAAGATTTTGAATTTGAATTGTTCGGTCAAGCGCAGCCTGTTCATCAGCAATATGCATATCTACACCTGATTATCGAGGATTATTTGTTACAGTCCTTCCCTAGCTTAAAGCCATTAGTTAAAGTATTGAAAGAGAACGGTTTTAATACGGAGGAAGCATTTTGTGAGTTACTAGGTTTAGACGGAAATCCATTTGAGCAATTAATTCATTATGGAAAAAGGATACGGATAATTTAATGAAGCAAGGGAACCTTTCTCTCGTTTTCTCGTATTTACAAGTAAAATATACTGGAAGGAGAAGACTATGAATCCAAAAGCATGGATGCATCTTGAAGGGGCTGCTGTTTTAATGATTAGTATCTTTTTCTATGCAATGTACGATTTCAGTTGGTTTGTTTTTGCCATTTTTTTATTGGTACCTGATATTTCGATGGTTGGATATATGAAAAATACGAAATCGGGTGCTACGCTGTATAATATTTTTCATTCTTATATATTACCAGTGCTCTTAGTCGTTATTGGTTTTCTCTTTTTGTATTCATTCCTTATCATGATAGCTCTTATTTGGATCGCACATATTGGAATGGATCGAATGATCGGTTACGGTCTTAAATATCCAACAGCATTTAAAGACACTCATTTGCAGCGAGTTTGACACGCCATCATTGCAGGAACTTGTTCTTTTTGCTAAAGGGCTTTTTCGAATGGTATTTACTGACATATGTATAGAGGTCGTTAGTTTATAATTAGACAGAGGAACGAATAATTTTGTGTGATTATAGGTGATTGTCTTATACAAACTCTGGTTACTTGCCATAGGTTATTAGTGAACCTATTACAGGAAAGGGGAGTTCTCATGAGGCATCATCATCACGGGTGTGGTTGCCCGCCGAAACAAGTTGTTCATCCAACGAAGTATAACTGTGTAAAACAATGTAGTGAAAATGTAGTAGAACACATTCATCCGTCCCATACAACCGTAAAGAATCATCATACAACCATTAATAAACATGTATTTCCACATTCAACATCTGTACAAAATACACAAGGCAGTGTAGATGTTTATGGTGGTTCATTTAATGTTCCTGCTCCAGGAGACCAAGTAGCAGGAGCGATGGATCCAGGGTACGGCAATGGATATGGAAATGGAAATCAAGTAGCAGGTGCAATGGCACCAGGTATGGGCATGGGGCATGGTTGCCACAAGCCAAAACAGTGGCAAAAACCACATAAATGGTGTTAACTTAGATAAAAGGCTGGCATAATAAGTGTCAGCTTTTTATTATAGTCTAGGAAAATATAAAATTAGCCCATGTGGATAAATATGGGCGCTGGAGCTGCGTCTAGCTCCAGCGCCCAGAAACGAGTCGACTTCACGAATTGACCTAATCTAAGTCATCATCGACTCGCAAGCACCCCGTGATTCCTTTATCTCCGTTGATTGGCTCTAGTTGCTACGTTTCTAATCGGATGCTTGCGTTTTTGTTCTAATAGCAAGGAGGCATATAGATGAAAATTTTAGCAGTCACAGGATATAAACCAATGGAAATAAACATATTTAAAGAAGATGATCCGCGAATCACATATATAAAGGCTGCTATTGTAAAGCGAATTGTCCCACTCATAGAAGAGGGACTAGAATGGATACTCCTATCAGGGCAAATGGGAGTGGAAATATGGACAGCAGAAATCGTGTTAGATTTACAAGAGGATTATGATATAAAACTAGGTATCTTTCCGCCTTTTGAAAATCAAGAAACACGCTGGCCAGAGTCACTTCAGGAAAAATATCAAGCATTAGTGGCTACAGCTGATTTTTACAAGCCTATTTACCAAGGAGATTATAAAGGTTCGTTTCAATTTAAAGCGAAAAATATGTGGTTAGCTGACAAAAGTGATGCCTGTCTTATTTTAATGGATGAGGAATATCCAGGAAGCACTCGTTTCTTTTATGAAGCAGCAAAGCAAGCAATAGATGAAAATTCAATTTTTACCATAACACCTGCTGACTTAGATGATGTAGTTGAAGAAATGCGGATGTCTGATCCTGATTATTGGCAGAATTAAGCAAAGTCGCTGAAGTTCACAACTAAGTCGTCGAAGTTACAAATACACTTCAAGCAACCCGTAAGGGTGGTAAGTGGTGGGAGTAGTTCACTCCTCTTGAATCGTTTTTTAGTAATGAAAGAAGTTAAGAACATAAAGGAGCCTGTCATTTTTAATGATAGCGGACAAGTAATTCGAGTTACCGATGACATGGAACAGGTTCTTAGAAATCCAATCGATCAGATCAACCTGCAGCATCTTTGTCTACTTCGCTGGCTCCGGCAATTTAACCTCCCTTCAATTCCTTTAGAGAAGCTTGTTGTTTATAGCAACGCTAATACAATTTTAAAGAATTTAACCAATAAATCAGCAATTACAAAAATAGTTATCCATAAGGAGAGATTAATAGAGAGAATCGATAAACTTCAAGCACGCTATTCTAAAAAGTGCTTTACAGAGACCGATTTGCTGTATCTATCCTTCCAGTTTATACTCCCGAAGAGATCGATGCTATGCAGATGTATGGAGTACATGCTGATGAATGAAAGGTGTCCTATGCCCAAGCTGTGAACGGAATAAAATGACTTTCTATTATGGCAAGTGGTATTGCTCTAATTGTCATTCGCAGTCAAATGAGGCCCATAAACAAGCACTTGCCGATTATGCTTTATTAATTAATCCATATATTAACAATCGACAAGCGAGAGAATTTCTCCAACTACCGACTTCCCATGTTACAAAACGAATATTACAAAAAGCAAATCTTGACTCAATTGGAGCAACAAGTGGAAGGAGGTATAGATTAGAATATTCGAATCTGTTGCAGGTTCGCTGAAGTTCACAAATATAAAAGCCAAGCATGAAAATAGTTAATCATTTACTTATACAAAGCATAGAATGATATAAATGGAGAAAGGAGAGTGCAGATGCAATACTCTTACAACCCTTATGTCAGACAGCAGCCCACTCCTGAAGCTACAGAGTCAAGGCGAAGACTAACGGTGTATGGAAATGGAAAGGTCTCGGTTGAACCAAATGTCGTTTCAATTCAATTGGCTGTTGTGACGGAAAATCAATCGCTGAGCCAAGCACAACAGGAAAATGCGCAAACGATGAATCAAGTGATTCAATCTTTATTAAACCTAGGAATTTCACAAGAAGATATTCAAACTGCTTCGTATACAATTTCCCCGAAGTATGATTATGAAGATGGAAAACAAATTGACCGAGGCTATCAGGTTAGCAATGCGATACGAGTCATCATAAAGGATTTAAATCAGATTGGAATTGTAATTGATACCGCTGTGCAGCAGGGAGTTAATCGGGTATCCAATATTGTATTTACTACAGATCATCCTCAGGCATTTTATGAGGAGGCGCTTCGTTTTGCCCTTGAGGACGGTGGAAGAAAAGCACGAACCATTGCCGACTCGTTGCAGCTTAATCTAGATCAAATCCCTGTTAAAATTATTGAACAGACAGAATCACCACCAGTTGCTTATAAAACGTTTGCTACAACAGCGGAGAGCTTCGCTACACCGATAGAACCAGGTCAAATAGAGATAGAAGCTGCAGTTGAACTTATTTATCAATATTAAGACTACGCTTTTTCCAGTCTATCTAGGTACATATACTGTGACAACTTTATGAATATTTCAGATAAGGCAGGTACTTTGGTGAATTTGTCGAATACAAATGCATAAGCTATTTATTGGAACATCATCGTAAAAAAGCGATTGGTGGTGAACGTATGGATCAAGATCATGATGAAAAAAATGAACTAAAAGAGAAGCCGAAGTATGCTGATCCTATTGGTGAAATGATTAGGAAGGCGGAAAAGGATGGTCAGTTTGATCATTTACCGGGCAAAGGAAAACCTTTAAAGCTGGGAAAGGATTACATGAATCCAAGTGAAAAACAGTTATACAAAACCATGAAGGATAATCATGTACTTCCGAAGTGGGTTGAATTAGCAAATGAGATTGACACGCTAAAGGAAGAAATTAGCGCTTTAGAAGGTGAAGAAAGAAAAAGAAAAATTAAAACGGTAAACAAAAAAATTAAAGCATACAATTTTGCTTGCCCACCATCCTTGCAACGAAACAAAGTTATAGAATAAGCAATACTGATAAAAGATGGAGGATAGTATATAATCCTGCATCTTTTTTTGTAGTATTATCGAATTCATAATATAATGAATTTAATTATATTAGATGATATGCTTACCTCACTAAATTTACAGATTTAGTTATATGTTGTTTGAAAATGGCTGACTTGAAAAACAGATGAGAATAGAAGTATAAACAGGACAATATAGACGCATTGACAGAAAAAATAGCAAGCATTTTCATTAATGCTTTTTATATAATAGAAAGGAGCGTAATGATGAATTATGTAATCCGCCAACTAGAAGTACGAGATATTGCTTCTGTCCAAGCTGTTGCTAAAGAAAGCTGGCATGCCACGTATGATGGTATTATTCCGTTACCTATTCAGGATAACTTTTTAAATTCTGCCTACAGTGATGAGATGATGAGGCGTCGAATGGATTTTTCAAATCTTTTTGTTGTTGATTTTGATAAAATGATCGTAGGGTTTGCAAATTTTTCGCCTGTATCTGATTCAGGGAAAGTAGAACTTGGAGCTATATATTTGTTGCCAGCATACCAAGGCATTGGACTCGGAACTGCTCTATTAACTCATGGAATTGACTATTTACGAGGGGCAAGAGAAATATATATTAATGTCGAAAAGGATAATGACATTGGAAAGCGATTTTATCGATCCAAAGGGTTCGAGGTTATCGAGGAGTTCACGGAGAATTTTGACGGACACGAGCTACAAACCATCCGTATGATGTTGAAGCTGGGTAAATAGCTAACAATCTAGTAAATTAGGAATAGATACAGTATTTAATAGGCAATAAGGAAAGTTTGATAGGTAGATATATGCGAAAAATAGTAGTTGGACTATGGTACATATATGCTTGTTAATAAGTTTATTGGATATAATGGGAAGCTATACCATGCAATCCTGTGGCTGAGAGCACTATGTTTTCTGGAAGTATTTAAGTTTAGCTAATCGGAAAAAATGGGAGCGTACCTTATGCAAAAAAATATTGTGATTTGGGATGTCATTTGCTATCTAGTATTTCCATTATTTATTTGGAATTTTATGAGAGATACAATCGGAGATTACACAGCGATGCTAATATCGACGATTCCAGGAATTATTTATTCGTTTATTCGCTTTTTTAGAGTTAAACAGGTTAATATCTTTGGTGCCTTTATGATTCTGACACTTATAGCAAGTACTTTAGTAAATGTGCTGGCAGGATCGGCATTGCAGATGCTTTGGAATAATGTCTACTATGCCTTTGCGATGGCAGTTTTTTTCCTATTTACTATATTAATAAAAAGGCCACTCTTTCTATTGTTTACATTAGATTTTGTGGAATTGCAGGGATACAGTAGGCAAAAAATGAAGGCGATTTTTAATGAGCGGAAATATTTTCTCGTGTTCAATCTGATTACACTGGGTTTTGCAGCAAGAGAAATTATCTTGGCTTTTATAAAAATTAAGCTTATTTCGGTTTATGGTGTAGATGCCTTTGATAAAGGTCTGATTATACGGAATGTTCTTAGCTGGGGAATTACAGCCATATGCGTTATTGGCTTTATTTATATTTCAAAGATGCTTCAAGCAAATGAGACAAGTAGATTATCGAAAAATAGGGAACGTGAAGTGTTTTAACGTATGAAAGCTAATTCCAAGTAATACATAAAAAGGTGATACGATGAAAATAAGAAAGGCAATTATGGCGGATGCAGCTAAAATAGCCTACGTACATGTGGAAAGCTGGAAATCCACTTATAAAGGAATTATTCCGGATGCTTATATACAAAAGCAGACTTATGAGAGGCGAACTAATCTTTGGAACGATAATCTTAGAAATCAGACCGTGTTTATAGCGGAAGATCATGCTGGAAATATTGTAGGTTTTGCAGTTGGTGGTCAAGAACGAACGAATGACTACCCTGGTTATCAAGGGGAGCTGTATGCGATTTATTTATTAAAGAACTATCAAGGAATAGGTATCGGTAGACGTTTATTTCGTTCTGTCACACAACAATTGAGGAGAGATGGCTTCCGGTCTATGCTTGTATTAGTGTTAGCTGATAATAATGCACGCTATTTTTATGAAACAATGGGCGCCAAGCGAATAGATGCAAAAGAGATTATGATCGCTGAAAAGAAACTTACAGAATATGTATATGGATGGCATCAATTATAACAACAAAACAAGGAGTGCATAAATAAATGGAATTTCATGATTTTTTTGCAGCACAAATAAGAATAGCTAGACCAACGGATAAATTTGATGAAGTTATCGAGTTTTATGAAAAAGGTATAGGATTAAAGCGAATTACCGAATTTACTGGTCATCGTGGGTATACAGGTGTCATATTAGGTCTTCCAGAGATTACGTACCAACTTGAATTCACAAAACATGTGGATGGTAGTCCTTGTCCTGCACCCACCAAAGATAATTTACTAGTCTTTTATATTCCCGTCCAAAAGGAAATTATTTCTATAGTTAAACGGCTACAGGATATGGGATGCTACGAAGTAGATCCAGAGAATGGTTATTGGAAAGAGAAAGGTATCACTATTGAAGATCCGGATGGATGGAGAGTTGTATTGATGAATACAAATGGTATTTAGGAATAGTCCCTTCAAAAATAGAATAATGAGAATGGAGAAAACGAATGAAAATAACAGAGCTAAGAGATAAGAAACAGGCACCGAGACATTTGCTATTACTAGCAGATCCGTCAGAAGAATTAATTGAAGCTTATCTTATCAAGGGGAAATGTTTTATTGCCGAAGAAGCAGGAGAGGTAATTGGAGTGTATGTCCTGATGGCGAAGCGTATGGATACGGCAGAACTGATGAATATTGCTATTGATGAACGATTTCAAGGGAAAGGATTTGGTAAAAAATTGGTCTTACATGCCATTGAAACAGCGCAACTAAACGGTTTTCATGGTATCGAAGTAGGTACAGGTAATTCCAGTATAGGGCAGCTTGCCCTGTATCAGAAATGTGGTTTTCGTATTACAGGTATCGAGCAAGATTTCTTCACAAAACATTATCCTACTGAAATTATTGAAAATGGAATTGTTTGTAGAGATATGCTTCGACTTTCATTGCGATTAAATAATTAGATTGAACCAGTTTATATGATTAAGGAGGCAGTTATGAAAACTATTGGATTAATTGGTGGCATGAGTTGGGAATCTACAGCATTGTATTATCGCATCATTAATGAAGAAGTAAATAAGCGCTTGGGTGAATTACATTCTGCAAAATGCTTGTTGTATAGTGTGGACTTCCAAGAAATTGAGAGTTGCCAAGCTACTAGTGATTGGGAGAAGGCGGGAGAGATACTAAGTAAAAGTGCACATGCTTTAGAAAAAGCAGGAGCCGACTTCCTAATTATTTGTACGAATACGATGCATAAGGTAGTACCAGCCATTGAAGCAACTACTCATATACCAATCTTACATATTGCTAACTCAGCAGCAGAGCAAATCAAACAACGTAATTGCAATAAAGTAGGATTATTAGGAACGAATTATACGATGGAACAAAATTTCTATATATCTCGTTTACGTGAACAAGGAATTCAAGTTATTATCCCGAAGCCGGATGAAAGAGAGCGGGTCAATGCCATTATTTTTAATGAATTGTGTTTAGGAGAAATTAAAGATGCTTCTAGAACCTATTATAAAGAAGTTATACAAGGGATGATTGACCAAGGAGCTGAAGGGATTATATTAGGATGTACAGAAATTGGCTTGCTCATCGGTCAAGATGATGCGCAAGTTCCGTTGTTTGATACAGCAAAAATACATGCAATAGCAGCAGTTAATAAAGCATTAACTAAGGGGGAAGAAGCATAGTGAAGGGGAAATTATCTCGTGTAGGGACCACCTATCTGCCTGTTAAAGACGTGGAAGAATCAACAACGTGGTATGCAGAACACTTAGGAGCTAAAGTGAATTATAAAGATAATGATAAAGCAATTCTACAATTTGTTGATCAAAGTTTTTTTCTTGTTAAATCACCATTAGGTGAATCAGCTAACTTTACAGATAGTTATGGGAACGAATGTTTTTCCGTTACCTTTGAAGTGAATGGTGTAGAAGCGTTAGCGAACTTGCATCAAGATTTTAAAGGCAGAGATATTAACGTGGGCAAAATAGAAGATCGGGGACATGCTGGAAGAAATTTTGTGTTTTATGATCCAAATGGAAACAAATTTGATGTATGGAGTGAGTTAAGCCCAACATTTAGGGCATTACACCATCAGAAATAAAAACAATTATTAAGATTCACCAGTTATACCCTGTTCTGAATTAGATTGTAAAACATCTGTAGTGCCTAACTGTAGAATTAGGAGTGATGATGTGGGTTCACGAATGATGCACTTAATTATTGCAAATGAAATCGCTAAGCAACTATCGTTACGAAACAAGCATGCCTTTTTATTAGGAGGGATTGCTGCAGATGCAAAACATCCTAAGGATCAATCACATTATTATCAAGGTAATATTGAAGATTTTTCGAGAGTCATAGCATGGAACGATTTTTATCAAACATATAAAGAGGATACTTCTGATTATATTAAGGGATATTATTCTCATCTTATAGCAGATGATCTATGGTTACATGGATTTTATTTCGCATGGTTGAAAAATAGAATGGAAGTAAACAAACAGTTATTTGAAAGGTATCATCAGGATTTTCGTCTGCTTAATGGGATGCTAATTCAACATTATAATGTTTCGACTCAAATTATAGATGAATTAGAATATGGCTTAGAAACGGGTTCGATTGTAGAGGTAAGTAAAAATGAACTTCGTGCATTACTGAGAATGGTAAAGGAAGATTTTCAATCTGCCCACAAGCGATCGGACATAATATTGAAAGTATTTACATTTGAGCAAATCATTGGGTATATTGAAACTTCTGTTGAAAAGGGAAAAATGAAGATACAAGAGCTATTTATGTCATATCCCTGCTGAGGAAAGTGGTGAGGCACTTCGTAAAATGAATGGGAGGAGGAAGGTTGTGAAAATTAAAAACTAACGCTATGTGAGGCGATTTTAAATGGAGCATTTTTACTGGTGTTGATTCAGAGCATGTTTTTTGGAACCTTAATAAGCGGGTGATCGTGTGAATTGGAGCAAAGGAAAGTTAGGTGTTCGTTCCTTAAAAGCTAAAGAAAGTTTTAATAAAAAAATGGCTGACAGATCCAAAAATATTAGAATTCTACGAAGGGCGAGATAAACCTTATAGCTTGGACAGGGTAAATGCGGATTTTTATGATCACAATCCAGAAATAGATCGTTCCATTGTAATCTACAAAGATTCGCCGATTGGGTATATTCAGATTTACCCAATTAATGAACAGACGAGTGCACTGACGGAGTATATGTCAAAAGGTAATGTGTTTGGTATGGATCAGTTCATAGGCGAGGTACATTGTTGGAATAAAGGGATAGGTACACTCCTAGTAACAACAATGGTGCAACATTTATTAAAAGAAAAAGGAGCAAATAAGATTATAATGGATCCGCAAGTTACGAATATTAGAGCATTGAGGTGCTATGAAAAAGCTGGTTTTAAAAAAATAAGAAAGCTATTGAATTTCGAATTTCATGAAGGAGCGTATCGCGATTGTTGGCTGCTTGAATTTAATAAGAATAACGAATAATCGTGGAATGCATATGGTTATAGATTGCTTTTTGTTGAAGGCCGAAGAAAGTAGCTAATAATCAAAGTCCTAATAATATGGAGGTTAGCTGATTGACATGCTCCTTTGTTATGATGATTAATACGTTGATATATGCATCATGTTAATTTCTCAAGAAAGGCGATGAGAGGTTGTGAGAAATCGCGGTTCAGTCGTATTGCTTGAAAATAATCAAGTAGCCCTAATAAGGAGAAGGGTAGACAAACTGGAGTATTATGTTTTTCCTGGTGGAGGAATTGAAGCGAATGAAACTCCAGAAGAGGCTGCGAAAAGAGAAGCTTTAGAAGAACTAGGTGTTGTAGTTTCGATTACCAGCTGTCTGGGCATTCTTTCATACCATGGTGATCAGTATTTCTTTCTGGCTCGTATTGTTTCTGGAAGGTTTGGCACCGGAATGGGAGAAGAATTTTGTAATAAAACAACTGGTAGAGGCACTTATCATCCAGTATGGATTGATATTCCTCAGTTAATGAATATAGATGTAAAACCGAAGGAAATGGCGGAATTATTAATAGAAAAGTGTAATGAACTACATGTATGATTCAAGGGAGAATGAAATGAAGATTCAGCTAACTGAACAAAAAACGATAGCAATACGTATGTATCGAAAAAATGATTTTTCTTCTATTCAGCTCTTAAATCAAGAAGAGGATTGGAATAACCTAGTGCAGAATGAAGGAACAACGAGAGCAGCCTGGGATCATTCCAATGTCCGTTATGTTTTAGAAGATGAAGAAAGGATTATAGGCTATGTAAGAGGTTTGACGGATGAAAATGTTACATTATATATTTGTGAACTGCTTATCGCTAAAGACTATCGCGGTATAGGTTTAGGAAGACAGTTACTGGATTATGTACGCCAGATGTATCCGAAAACAAGGGTTGATCTATTAGCAAGCAGTAGTTCCTTTACGTACTATGAAAAACATCACTACCGCCCGTTCTATGGATTTAGAAAAACTTGGGAAGAAGGATAAATGGCCAAAAGGAGAGACGGATAGTGGGATACATTGAAACGTTAAGAGAATTAGTAGGGCATCGACCGCTAATATTTGTTGGAGCTGTTGCTATCATTTTAGATGAAGAAAATAGAATATTGCTACAACAACGCAAATTCCCTAATGGTTCATGGGGGATTCCGGGTGGATTAATGGAATTAGGTGAATCCACGGAAGAAGTTGCCTGTAGAGAAGTTTTTGAAGAAACAGGTTTACAAATAGATAGTCTAGCTTTATTAAATGTCTATTCTGGAAAGGAACATTTTATTAGAGCAGAAAATGGTGATGAATTTTATGTCGTCACCGTCGCTTATTATACAAAGAGCTTTTACGGCAACTTGCAGATGGATGAAAAGGAATCGATATCTTTGCAATTTTTTAACGCAAGTAATTTACCTACTATTCTTGTAAAGAGTCATCAAGCAATTTTGGATGAATTTATCAGTACATATAACTGGCAATAAGACCCCACTTTAAGCAAAAAGTAAAACCAATATTGGTAAGTGTGGGATCTACTGCTAGTAAATGACCGATTGGTTCAGAGGCTTTAGGTCATACCCCTGTAGTACTAAACATCATTGGAGGATAAACAAAACTTCCACTGATTGAAGTGTCACTTTAGTACTGCTAGTAATAATTCATCAGAACCGTACGTGCTTCGTCATTGTAACTTGCGTACAGGCTTTAATAACAAAGGTCTATCAGAATATCAACGATTCCTTTATCTATTTCAGGTTCGTTCGGTGAAGGAGAGCCTTTTTTGATATGGAAGTAATACTGGTAATGCCCTAAAGTGACGGGATGAAGTGACCTCGAAAAGTCGGACTTTTCCTGTGGAGAGCATGTGGTTTACTTCCTAGTAGAACATAAAGAAAGCTTGTAAAGAAACAAAGCGTTTCTCTACAAGCTAAGATTGGTATTCACAACAGTTTTTAGGATTCGTTTGTGGCAGTATCTGGATGATTATCATGATTTGCTGTCCGTTTCATCATCATTTCTTGTTGTTCTTTTTGATTTTGACTGGTATCGACCCGTTTCATAAAGAGCGCTAAAATTAACGCTCCTGCAGCGATGATTGTAGAAATGAGGAATGTAAAGTTAATTCCGTTTAACATGGCATTATTTGCAATTTGCGCCTGCATTTCAGCCATCGCTTGTTCTGAAGCCATAGTACTTGGATCGATGTTTGCCATTGCTTCTTTTCCTAATTCTGCTGCCTTTGTTTCTGTTCGGTTGTTCATAACGGTAATAAGTAATGCAGAACCGATTGCTCCAGATACTTGCTGTAACGTATTGTTCATAGCAGTTCCATGTGGGTTATCCTTCATTGGTAACTGGTTTAATCCATTTGTCATTACTGGCATCATCACCATGGACATTCCGAACATGCGAAGGGTGTAAAGGAGCATAATTGTTCCATAAGCTGTTTCCATATTCAATTTACTAAAGAAATACGTTGTGCTAATCGTAATGAATAAACCAAAAATAGCCAATAGCTTTGGTCCATATTTATCAAATAAACGCCCTGTTATTGGCGACATTACCCCCATCACCAAAGCACCTGGGAGCATGAGCAGTCCAGATTCGAATGGGGAAATACCTCTTATCGTTTGTACATAAATAGGCATTAAAATCATAGCTGAGAACATCGCTATTGCAAGCACGATGGAAATAGCAGAGGATAATGCAAACATTGGGTATTTAAAAATCCGGAATTCGAGCATTGGATCATCCATACGAAGCTGACGCATGATCAAACCGGTAACAGAAATTACCCCCACAATAATCGTTCCATACACAAGAGGATCATCCCAGCCATTTTCTCCAGCTGTACTGAATCCGTACAATAGTCCTCCAAAACCTAAACTTGATAGAATAATAGATAGGACGTCAAGTTTAATATCACGTTGTGGCGTAATATTTTTCAATTTAAAAATGGCATATACGAGTGTAAATACTGCGATCGGTAAAACAATATAAAATAAAGTTCTCCAGCTGTAATGTTCAATTACCCAGCCAGATAATGTTGGACCAATGGCAGGCGCGACAATCATAACAAGTCCAAAGGTACCCATGGCTGTTCCGCGTTTTTCAACAGGAAACGCTGTTAACATCACATTCATTAATAGTGGCATCATAACAGCTGAACCAGAGGCTTGAATCATTCTTGCTACAAGTAGTACTCCGAAAGACGGTGCTAAACTTGCTAAGAATGTACCAGCTGTAAATAGAAACATTGCAGTGATAAACAGATTTTTGTTGGTAAAGCGTTGAATAAAGAATGCACTAGCTGGTATGAGAATGCCATTTACTAGCATATATCCGGTAGACAGCCATTGTACTGCCGACGGACTCACATCAAACTCTGTCATAATGGAAGGTAAGGCTATATTTAACAATGTTTCATTTAATATGGCAACGAATGCACCAACAAATAATATGGCAATCATCCCATAGGGTGGTTTTTGTTCAGGAGAATGTGTTTCCAATTCTTCATTCCTTCTTTCTTCAATGATAATAAATGGTGGTTGATTTAATACTTACTCATTTTATACCTACAGTACAATAAAATCAATATGTTTATTTTCAACTATTTTAAAATAGTATCATGTCAGTGTTTAATGGTGTTTTAATAATTGTACTTCGATTATAAAATGATGTTTCGTCTATGTGGATTTCGACGTTCTAAAATAAATAAATGAAAAAAACTAACTTTGTTTAATAATTCAATAAAAAAGGAAATATAAGATGTAGAACAAAAAATGGAGGAATATAATGAAAAAGCTAATTCGAAAATTAATTAAATATGGACCAATTATTTATCCGGTAATAAGAAAATACATGAATAAAAGAAAAACAAAAAAGTCAAGTCACGATTAAAAGTAAGTGAAGGTGGTTATAAAAGGATGGGCGTGGGACAACTGTATTTCATCATAATCCGAACAATTTCCATGCAGGTTGTATGGGTCATACCATGAGCAAGAAATAAAAAGGCTATCCATGTTAATACGTCGCCTAACCTGGAGACCCTACCTCCTAGCAAGTAAAATCTTAATTTATGATTCTTAAACAATGTAAACATGGTGCACTCCTAAAAACCACCTAAGGACATTAGCTGGTAAAGGTCTCCTGAAAAATTGCTAAAAAAGGTGCAATTTGTTATTAGGGTATTGACATTTTGAGGTTTAGAAACAGATTTCTTGATGTTTCCGCTTATTTTTGATAACAATGAATAGTGCAATTAACTCAAAACTACAGGAGGAATACGATATGAAAATTGTTGCAATGGTTGGTAGTAATCGCCAAGACTCATACAACATGAAGCTAACTCGCTTTTTACAAAAAAGGTATACGAATAAAGTTGAAATTGAAATTTTGCCAATTGATCAACTTCCTTTCTATAATCAGGACGAGGAATTTAACCCGCCTACAATTGTAAAAGAGATTAAAGATAAAATTCTGCTAAGTGATGGTATTCTTATCGCTACACCAGAATATAATGGTTCGATTTCTGGCATGTTAAAGAATGCTTTGGACTGGTTTTCTCGTGTAGACCAAGTAATGGTGAAGAAGCCTGTTATGATTGTAGGAGCTTCTATGGGCGCAATGGGAACGATTCGAGCACAAATGCAGCTTCGTCAGATTTTAAATGCACCTGGTATTGGAGCACTTACATTACCTGGAAACGAAGTGTTCATAGGATCAATCCAAAATAAAATGGACGAGCAAGGTAATCTTACCGATGAACCTACAATTGAGTTCGTGGATTCTGTTATAGACAACTTTGTGGATTGGACAGAAAAAACAAAAGTTTTTAGCTAATTACTTACTATTTGAAACTTGCTTTCAAGAGAATACTCTTGAAAGCAAGTTTTTTTAAAAAAGATAAGAAAGTATAAAATTTCTAATCGGGCGCTTGCGCTTTTCCTTAGGAAAAATACTGACATTTACCTCCTCCAAAAATGAGGCAAGCATTGAATTCATATAAATGAGATAATTAATTAAACGTATTAGCCTCCTCTTAAGCTGGTTGACACTCTGTCATGATAGGAGACAACAGGAGTGGACGAATGTATAGTTTGTTTGGTGAGGTGCGAATTTGCTTAAACATGCGTTGAAAGAGAGGGATGACGTTGACAATTAATGGTATTAATCATTTGCTTTTTTCAGTATCGGATTTAGGTAGGTCTATTAGCTTTTATGAACAGGTCTTTCAAGCAAAGCTTCTAGTGAGGGGGAAGCGTACAGCATATTTTGATTTAAACGGTCTATGGCTGGCTCTAAATGAAGAAATAGGAATTCCTCGTACGGAAATTCATCATTCCTATACACATATCGCTTTTTCTATTGAGGAAAAGGATTTTTTAAGTGTTTATCAAAGATTAAAGAGCCTAGGTGTAACTATTCTAAATGGAAGAAAAAGAGATATACGTGATCAACAATCCATTTATTTTACTGATCCAGATGGTCATAAGTTTGAATTCCATACAGGTACGCTTGCGGATCGATTAGACTATTATAGGGATGAAAAGCAGTATATGGAATTCTTTGATTGACAAGAGGCGTTGTGAGGGGAATACTAAGTTTTGGCTTATGAGAAGTTAAAAGCGTAACTTTGGACAGGGGTGTATATATTAGGAGCTGACTTTTAAACGTTAGATCAGCTCCTAGCTTTTTTTATAAGTTAAGAAAGTATAAAATCAGTGCAATGACTGCGTTAAGCGAAGTAGTTATTTTGAAATGTTTGATGTATATTGGCAATGCTCCGACGAATTACTTCGCTTTCCGCGGACACGGCCTCAACTAACTTTGCAAAGAAGAACACGTTGCAAAGTGGATTTTCGGCTCGCCGCTAATCCCGCAGGAGTCTACGTAATTCGTCTCCGCTATGAGAAGGTGCAACAATTCTTGTCATAAGTAATAGTTGACTTTTTTACAATGGATAAAGTGAAAATCGCTATCCGTGAGTATAAAAGCAGCTATGTTACTTCATGCTAGCGTTGTAGAGCCTGATAATAGCGAAGGTCAGCCACTTCAACTCCTGTGGGAAATGTTTGACCTGAAGATCCACTTTTTTGAGCGGGTTTTGCTAAAAAAGTTAGC
>NZ_BAAACY010000005.1:17080-55140 GCF_039521925.1 Virgibacillus salarius
CACTTTTTTGAGCGGGTTTTGCTAAAAAAGTTAGCTGAAGGACAAACCCCACGGAAAGGGAAGTGGGCAGCCGGGGTGATTCCATAATAGCTACTAGAGGAAGCGTAAATCTGAGCATGTAGTGATAAGGACTGAGCGAATTTTGCTCCGTTTTTCTTAGTATAGCGAAGTTCTGGCGTTACTATCTATTGGTCAAGAGCTTCAATTTGATTTTTAAGATCGGTGATATTTTCTATGGTTTGATATAAATCCGATTGTTTTAATTGTTCCACTGCTGTCTCGCCACTGTCGATGATATTATTTGTTGTATCTAACAGTACTTGGCTTTTGTTTTCTAATTCTTGATGAATACCTGTGGCAATGGTAGGTGGATCAATTGTCGTAAAATCTTCTATGGTACCTTTGAAAGATTCTAGATGAGATAATAGTGTTGCTTGCCCTTCAAGTGAAGAGGTTTCCTCAGCAAAGTTGCTTAGTGTATTGATATAATCACTTGCTTCATTTGCATAATTCAATGAATGAGTCGTTTCTTCTAACAACGAACATCCACTAAGGAATACTAATGTAACAGTAATAAGTAATAGGAAGCTTTTTTTCATTTGCTTCTCCTTTCAGTACAATTGTGTCTTTAATTAATTTACGTTGAAATGCCTGTTTAAGTTTCAAGCATATATGTATAAATGTTTTTCTAACTAATGGGGAAACTATTTGCTTGAGAGCAACTAGAAAGGGTGTTAAAAATGAAAAAAATAATGTATTTCCTAGCAGTGCTTGTTTGTTTGGTTAGTATTGGAGGGAATGCTGTCTCTGCTGAATTTCTTGATATGCGAGTAACGGAGACAAATGATATAAAGCAGCATAAAGATGTTTATAAAGCTTTACTGTTACAAAAAGCAAAAGAGTTAGGTATTGAAGTAGAAGGGAAATCCATAGAAAAGATTAAAAAGCAAGTTGTTCAGACCAGTATAACCAATACTGCTAAGGAATTAGGGATTGCAACAGAAGGTAAGAATATAAACGAGTTAAAAAAGGAAGTCCATCATGCTAAAGTAATAAAAAAAGCGAAGGAACTAGGTTTAGATGTACAAGGAAAGGAACCAGATCAGCTAGCAAAAGAAGTCCATGAAACAATGATTAAGAAAAAGGCAGAAAAATTAGGCATAAGTGCCGAGGGAAAGGATATTCAAGAGCTTCAGAAAGAAATTATCAAAACAAAGGTAACAAAAGAAGCTGAAAAGTTTGGAATTGAGACAGAAGACGAGGATATTCGTGGCTTAATCCAAGCTATTCATGAGGCAAAATTATACCATACTGCTGAAAAATTAGGCATACTTACAACCAATAAAAGCGCAGATGAACTAATGGAAGAGATCATCGTTAACCATTCTACAGAGGCAAAAGAGCTAAACTTATATCCATTTCAGAATGGTAAGTTACATGTTCATCCTCACCATAAACTTTATTAGCTATGTAAAAAGAACAAGCGATAGAGATTAGAGGGTCTCCATCGCTTGTTCTTTTTAAGTTATAATTATGATGTGATAAGGTGGGAATCCAGCAATCCTTACAAAATGACAGTCAAACTTAACCTTTTGCTTTAAATTCGATTAATTGTTTTAATTAGAGTAAGTCGTTATTTAATATTCTTTTTCTGTACCAGTTGCAAACGTAATGTCTAAATCCAGTAAGGCATCTTCTGGAATGTTAAAAGCTTTTCGAACCGCTGCTAATACTTCCTCTTTTGAACTATTCTCATCAAAGTCAAATTGAGCGAAGTGATCATCTAACTCATGTAGCGCCTCATCGTTAGAAAGTCTTATTCCTTGATTTTTATCGTTATAACTCGCTTCGACCCGGTCAGGTACAAATTCGTATTCCACTTCAACAGCGTCTTTTATATTTTCAAAGTCAGCTTCTAAATCAAATTCTATAAAGCTGTAAGGCGCCTCGGATACGGAGGTAGTCTCACCGTTATTCTTATCTTGCTGCATATCAGCCGGTTTTTGTTCGGTTTCTTGTTGCGTATCATCTGCTCCGCAAGCAGTTATTACATTGAATAATACGATTAAGGCTAGTAATGCTATAACTCTAACCATAGCTAGTTTTTTCTGCATATGTATCGCTCCATTCTACATAAGATGCTAGTTATCATTTTAACCCTTTGTGATGGATTTCAAACCAAAAATATGTCATTTTTTATTTATCTATCCTATGACAGCTATTGAAACTTTTTAGTTTGTGTTGGTATTCGATTATGGTAAGATGATATCTATGACTAAAAATTGAAGTCTGCTTATGGAGTTATAATACAAGCAAAAAAGTTGAATAAAAAGCGATTGCTGAGGAATCCATAAGATATCAGATTATAAAAGAAAGAAGGAAGTTTTATGGTGGATAACAACATTTCAGAAGTAAATAGTCCAACTTCTGTAAATAAGGTACCGCTAATGATCGTACTGATATCCGGTGCTTTTGTTGCCATTTTAAATCAGACATTATTAGCTACAGCCCTGCCGCATATTATGATTGATTTGCAATTGGATGCAAATACAGCGCAATGGCTGCAATCTATTTTTATGCTCGTCAATGGAATTATGATTCCGATTACTGCATTTCTTATTGAACGATTTACAACGAGAGGACTATTTTTATCAGCATTAACGATTTTTGCGATAGGGACAATTATTTGTGCATTAGCACCGAATTTCGCTGTGTTAATGGCTGGACGTGTAGCACAAGCAGCAGCTGCTGGTATTATTATGCCGCTTATGCAAACCATTTTATTCCTTATTTTTCCGATTGAAAAACGTGGGTCGGCAATGGGAATGTTTGGTTTAGTTATTGCATTTGCACCAGCGATAGGACCAACATTATCTGGATGGCTTGTTGAACATTTTCCGTGGAGAAGTCTTTTTTTCGTTATATTGCCAATTATTATTGTCGATATTATTGTTGCTTATTTCATATTAAAAAATATTACAAATCGTACATTCCCCAAATTGGATATATTATCGATTATCCTTTCAACCTTAGGTTTTGGAGGACTATTGTACGGATTTAGTACTGCTGGAAATAGCGGTTGGGGAAGTTTGCAAGTAATTCTCTCCTTAGTTATAGGTGCAATTGCACTTACGCTGTTTATTTGGAGACAAATGAAATTAGAACAACCAATTCTTGAATTTCGTGTATTTAAAAATAGCATTTTTACACTTACAACAGTCTTAGGGATGGTTGCGTTTATGGCTATGATTGGGGCTGCAGTGGTCTTACCATTATTGGCGCAGAATATGCTTGGGTTTACTGCATTGGAATCAGGATTAATGCTATTGCCAGGCGCTGTTGTAATGGGAATTATGAATCCAATTACAGGTAGATTATTTGATATGTTTGGTGCACGTTGGTTAGCGATCATCGGATTAACGATCGTAACAGTTACTACTTTTATGTTCACCGATTTATCAACAGATACGACATTTACTTACCTTGCTACAATTAATGCAATTCGGATGTTTGGTATTGCGATGGTAATGATGCCGGTTACGACTGCTGGTTTAAATCAGCTTTCCGTAAAATTAATTCCGCACGGAACAGCTATGAATAATACGATGCGACAAGTGGCTGGGGCAATTGGTACTGCTCTATTGGTTACGGTTATGACAAACAGTGCAGTACCTGATGAAGGTATAAATGGAATGATTCATGGAGTAAATGTTTCGTTTATTGTTGCAGGCGTGTTTGCGATTATTGCATTAATCCTCTCTTTCTTTATCAAGCGTTCACAGCCTGATTCTGTACACATTCGTAGATAATCGGTAGTGATTTTGCAAAAACAGTTGACATTAGTAACATTTCTATCCATAATATTAAAAAACATATGTGAACGGAAAAGAAGGAATAGTATGTAATCGAATGAGTGCCAGAGAAGTGAGGTATTTGCTGGAAGCTCACATACTCTTTAGTTACAGAACGTGCCTTCTGAGTCCTACTTGAAGTAGGCGCTTTGTATGGCGTTAAAGCAATAAGCGGGATGTTATTCATCCAATTTAGGTGGTACCGCGGAAGAAAAGGCTCTTTCGTCCTTATTCATAGGGCGAATAGGGCTTTTTTATCCTACATATAAGTGGGGTAAGACTCCCACTTCAAGCAAAAAGGGAAATCAATTCAGATAAGTGGGGGATCGCCTGCCAGTAATTGTCCGATTGGTTCAAAGGTCTTTAGATCATACCCTTGTGGTACTAACCATCCGTGGGAGATGAAAAAACCTCCAAGGGATTGAAGTTTTACTTTATAAATGGAGATGCTAGCTATTTTTTAACTTTAAAAGTCTGATGATTAAGAATTAAACGTCAGGTGATTGGGCTTAAGAAATGAGGTATATGAAAATGAGTAAAAAGAGAATTGTAGTTAAAATTGGGAGTAGTTCATTAACGAATGCGCAGGGGGAAATGGATGTGGCGAAGTTAACGGAACACGTTCAAGCGATAGCAGCGCTGCGCCAGCATAATCATGATGTTATTCTCGTTTCTTCAGGAGCTGTTGCTGCAGGATTTTCTAAAATTGGGTACGGCTCTCGTCCAGTTACCTTGAAAGGAAAGCAGGCATCAGCTGCAGTAGGTCAAGGTTTACTTATTCAAACATATATGGAAAAGTTCGCAGAACATGATTTAAAAGCTGCACAACTTTTATTAACACGCGATGATTTTACGAACAGAAGCAGATATAAAAATGCCTTTAATACCATCATGGAGCTTATAGAGCGGCGTGTCGTTCCAATAATTAATGAAAATGATACGGTGTCCGTTAATGAATTGACTTTTGGGGATAACGATATGCTTTCTGCTTTGGTTAGCGGAATAGTTCATGCTGACGAATTGATTATGCTTACAGATATTAATGGCATATATAATGGCAATCCCCGTCATCAATCAAACGCAACAAAATATGATTATTTAGAAACAATTACTCCAGAAATGATTGCTGCAGTTGATCATACACGCTCAACGGTTGGTACTGGTGGAATGAAGTCCAAATTGGAAGCCGCAAAAATGGCATTATCTTTAGGAGTAAGTGTATTCATTGGAACAGGAAAAGGAGAAAATAAATTACTGGAAATTTTAAATGGGAATGGTGATGGTACATATATTCGAAATCGATCAAAAGAAACCATTACTACAAATAGACAATGGATTGCTTTGCACTCTGAATCTATGGGGGAAATTTATGTAGATATAGGAGCAGAAGAGGCAATCTTATATCATGGTGCTAGCCTGTTATCAGCAGGCATAAATAGTGTAAAAGGACATTTTGATAAGGGGGATGTTGTAGAGGTATATGGACATAATGGTTTGATTGGAAAAGGTGAAGTAAGCTGCTCCGAGGAAGTAATTGTAAAAGAAATCGAAGCTAGAAGTCTAAAGCAAAGCTTCCAATCTTCAAGAGTCATTCATCGTGACCGCTGGGTGCGGTTAAAGTAAAAATGTAAAAAGGAGAGGAGAACAGATGGAAGAGATACAGACGAAAGGAAAATTGGCTAAAAGAGCAAGCTTTCAATTAAATGCAGTAAGTACAGATGATAAAAATAAGGCGCTGGAATGTATAGCGAAGCAAATTCTAATGGAAGAGGATTTGATATTAAAAGAGAATCGTAAAGATCTACAAGAGGGAGAAAATAAAGGATTAACAGCTTCTATATTAGATCGAATTATGTTAAATAGCGATCGATTACAAGCAATGCATGATGCTATTATTCAACTTATACAAATAGCTGATCCTATTGGTGAAGTGCTCGAATCAATTGACAAAGAGAATGGCTTACGTATCTCGAGAAAGCGTGTACCTATTGGTGTGATTGGCATGATTTACGAGGCTAGGCCAAATGTCACTATTGACGCAGCTACGCTGGCATTGAAGACAGGTAATGCGGTAATTTTAAGAGGAAGTTCATCCGCCAAACACTCTAATCAAGCGCTCGTTTCTGTTATTCATCGAGCTTTAGCGAACAGTAGGTTACCAATTGATTCTGTTCAGCTAATCGAAAATACAAGCAGAGAATCAGCTAAGGAGCTTTTTACATTAAATAGCTATTTAGATGTTTTAATTCCTAGAGGCGGAAAAAATTTAATTGATACTGTAATACGTGAATCAACAGTCCCAGTAATTGAAACAGGAGCAGGTAATTGCCATTTGTTTATCGATGAATCTGCAGATTTCCAAATGGCGCAGGATATTGTATTGAATGCAAAACTCCAAAGGCCCTCGGTATGTAATGCAATGGAATCCTTATTAATTCAGGAGCGGTGGTTTGAAAACTATGGTGGACAGTTACTCGAGCAGCTACATAAAAACGATGTAGATGTCATTGGGGATAAACAAGTATGTTCCAAATTTTCCTTTGCAAAACCAGCGACTGAAAAGGATTGGCAGACAGAATATCTTGATTTAGCTGTTAGTGTTAAAATAGTTAAAAGCTGTGAAGAAGCGATCCATCATATCAATTTATACGGCACGAAGCATTCTGAGGGGATCATTACAGAAAATGTAGAACATGCTGCTCTTTTTCAACAACAAGTAGATGCAGCGGCAGTCTATCACAATGCCTCTACTCGTTTTACGGATGGATTTGAGTTTGGTTATGGTGCAGAAATTGGAATTAGCACACAGAAATTACATGCGAGAGGTCCCATGGGACTTCCAGCATTAACATCAAGCAAATTCTTTATTCAAGGAAATGGACAAATTCGTAGCTAATAGAGCTTGGATAGTAGTAGAACGGCTGCATCGTGTAGCCGTTTCTATGACCTTTTTATTTCGGCCGTTTGTCCCCCATCCTTACATAAATCTGCTATTCTCATGAGTAGTTCAATAGTTCAATAGCTGTAAAGGAGTATTTACGTGTACCGACCTTGCTTCTATCAGGAAATAATAAACCTCATTCTTCGTAATACCTCATTTTTCGTTCAGACAATCCAGTAAGCCCATGTACAATTCCAATGGATCTTTATATGATGTCATTTCAACCATCCTAAAGCTATGTTTATTCTAGTATCTCATTTTGATGTTAGAGAAACTAACATATTGCTTAGACAAATGAAAAATATCAAAGGAATGTCCCAAAAGGTCGCTTTAATTGGAGTATTTCCATTCTCCGTGGGTGACGCTTCAGCATTAAACAAAATTTACTCACATCAAGCTGTGCATACGATTGTTCCCATAGTGTCTTGTATATTCCAGTCTTTTGTACTTTTTCGCTGATGAGACATCCCCCGAAACTTCTATAATTGATAAAATTCAACCATTCTTTGGAGTTCGCTTAGCGTCAATGCTTCTAGGTCGCTATCGTTTTCTAGCACTCCGGCTTTTTGTAATTTTTTTATATAGTAGCGTTTCACCTCTTCAATTCCTTCACGTAGCAGATTTTTGCTCATGTGCAAAGCACCTCCATCATTTGCAGTTGTACTTATTAAACTATGAGATAAAGGAAAGGATTGGCACGACTAAAGCTAAAAATAAGGCAGATGTCGGCATTGCGATGCTACCCATTGCCCCTTCTTCCTCACCCCGAACGAGTGAATGGTTTGCGCCAAGCATTTGTGCAGATGCTCCATAGCAAAACCCTTAGATCCCATCAATAAGATAGTAATAGAATGAGGCTGAGACAAAAGAATGAAGAAACAATAAAAACGAACCTAATTAATTTCATCAAATAATTATCGTTCGTTTTTTGATCAGAATCATCATTACAAATTACTATTTTGACAGGAAAACAGGAATCAAATGTAGAATTAGTGTAAGAGGAGTAAAAAGGAATTGGAGGGGATAGTAAATGGCAACTATTCAAGATTTTTTACAAATAGATATGCGCATCGGTACGATAAAGAAAGCGGAATCATTTCCGGAAGCTAGAAAGCCAGCAATTAAACTTTTTATTGACTTTGGGGAGTTGGGGATGAAACAATCTTCTGCTCAGCTAACAAAACGGTATACCCCAGCTGAATTGGTTGGGCGTCAAGTTGCAGCGGTAGTTAATTTTCCACCGATGCGAATTGCTGGGTTTAAATCAGAAGTCCTCGTGTTAGGTGGCGTACAAGAGGAAGGAGATGTCGTCTTATTAAGTCCTTGTGAAGAGGTGGAAAATGGCACGCGAATTTCATAACTCTTACGAGAAATACATACATTTAGATAATTATTTATAGGTAGAAGTTTCACTTTATAAAGAGTTAAAAGGCTAAGAATATCGTAGTTCGTATACATCTGAGTAAATCATCAAGGAGGGAAAAAGTAATGACGAATTATAAACCTGCAGGCTTTTGGATACGGGTTTTGGCAAGTTTGCTCGATTCTTTGTTAATTTCTGTATTAGCTGCTATGATTGCTGCTATGATTAATGATCAAGATTTTGTTTTCTTTTATTCCCAAACGGAAATAGATCCCTCTACTTCCGATACTTGGGCTTCCATTATTTATATCATTGTATTTATCATTATATTTACTGCAACAAAATGGAAGGGGAGTCCGGGAAAAATTATATGTAATATTCAAGTCGTAAATACAAACATGACCCAAATTAGTATATGGAAATCAATTGGAAGATACTTAAGCTATTTCGTTTCGGCGCTAACACTGTTTATCGGTTATTTACTGGCAGGCTGGAATGAGGAAAAAAAGGCGCTGCATGATATGATTTGTCAAACGAGGGTGGTATATCGGAATTGAAGAGCTTTTTATATGTGACGATTTGTTGTCTTGGATTAAAAAAGATACTTCCTATTGGAGCCGGCATATGAATAGGATTTTCGTAATAAATTTCCTATAGATAAAACAAATATTTTCCAAAAATGCTAATGCAATAATTCACAGATATTTTCAGCGATCCACATGTATTAAGCTGTAGGTAGTGCATGGAATGACTCGTTTACTAAAAAGAAGGAGAGAGAGGATTGACAATACTCGATGCATTAAAAAAGATACTTCCGTCTGAGCATATAAGTGATAATGACACGGTTCTTGAACAGCATAGTTCCGATGAATCGTATCATACTCCTAAGTTACCGGATGTTGTGGTATTTCCGCAAACCACTGAAGAGGTTAGCCAGATAATGAAAGTAGCTTGTGAATATAAGACGCCTGTTGTTTCTTATGGGTTGGGAACAAGTCTAGAAGGTAGCGTGATTCCATACGAAAAAGGAATTGTAATCGATTATACGTTGATGAACAAGGTGTTAGAAGTACGACCAGACGACTTTCTGGTTAAAGTTCAACCTGGTGTGACGAGGAAACAACTCGAAAGGGAGTTGAAAAAATATGGACTGTTTTTCTCAGTTGATCCAGGGGCGGATGCAACGCTTGGTGGTATGGCTGCTACGAATGCAAGTGGAACTACATCGGTAAAATATGGAATTATGCGAGACCAGGTACGAGATCTAGAAGTAGTGCTCGCGGATGGGACGATTATACATACGGGAAGTATGGCAGCTAAGTCTTCTTCAGGATACCACTTGAATGGTTTATTTGTAGGATCGGAAGGTACATTAGGTTGCTTTACAGAGTTGACGTTAAAAGTACACGGTATTCCAGAGCAAATAATGGCAGGGAGAGCTGCTTTTCAAACATTAGATGAAGCTGTTGCTGCAGTGATTAGTATTTTACAGGCTGGAATACCGATAGCGAGGGTTGAATTAGTAGATGATCAATCAATGAAGCAAATCAATCTTTTTAGTGACACAACTTATAGAGAAGTTCCTACGGTATTTTTAGAATTCCATGGAAATGAAGCGGGTCTAAAGCAGGATGTGGCATTTACGAAAGATTTATTAGAAGACCACCGGTGTCAAGTGTTAGCCTTTGAATCAAACACGGCAGCTAGAAATCGATTATGGGAAGCAAGGCATAATACAGCCTATGCATTTCTTCATAGCTATCCAGGTAAAAAGCAAATGGTGACGGATGTATGTGTGCCAATTTCGGAACTAGCTGGAGCAATTAAAGATGGGAGAAAGGCAGTAGAGGCCTCAGGACTTACTGGTGGAATTGTGGGACATGTTGGCGATGGCAACTATCATATTCTGCTAATGGTTGATGCGGATGACCCAACAGATATAGAAAAGGCTAATCAAGTGAATAGGCAGATTGTTGAATATGCTTTAAAACGTGGAGGAACTTGCACAGGAGAACACGGAGTAGGAATTGGTAAGGCGAAATACCAAGAAGCAGAGCATGGTAACGCGCTTGAAATCATGCGTAAAGTAAAAAGTGTGTTGGATCCGAACAATCTTTTGAATCCTGGTAAGGTTCTATACGATTAGAGAATTCGTTTATAATTTAGTATAAAATGTCTCTTAAAGTTCATTGTAGTGCAGGGGCTTAAATAGATGATACTCCTGTGAGCAAGCAAAGGTGTGGAAAAACGGAGTAGTGGATTTAATTCATAGGGAAGCTGAAGATTAAAAAAGCTGAAAAAGTTTTATTCACCAAATAAATAAGGCGCTCTTCGATGGAAAGCTGGCGTGATTTTAATGACCCGGCTTTTTAGTCTAGGAAATTATAATATTTGCTTATGTGGATAAATAGGGGTGTGTTGGGCCGTGTCCAGCTCCAGCGCCCAGAACTAGGCGACTTCACGAATCGCCATCATCGACTCGCGAACACATCGTAATTCCTTTATCTCTGCTGGCTCTCTCCAGTCGCTACGTTTCAAATAGGGAGTTTGCGCTTTTAATCTGGTGCAGTAGCTATACGATACATAGTTTCTGCAAATAATGGGATTATATAAACAGATGTCATTTTATTTATTTGATAGGAGGGTAGCGATGTCACAACAAAACCAACATCAAATGATTGAAACATGCACGATTCAAGTAAAACAGGCTTATCAAATGATTGAACAAGCGAAAACGAATGGGGATATGCGACAGTTACAAGAGGCTGAGCAGGAGTTACGTCAAGCTGAAGAAAATTTGCATGCAGCTCAGGAACGCTTTGGAACAGCAGCTCTCGAAAATCCGCAGTTTCAACAAACGCAGGAGCACTTACATGATGCTCGTCAAGAAATTGAACATTTTAGACAGAATCACAAATAAGGAAGCTCTGCTCAAGGGCTTTCTTTTTATTGTTCGGAAATAAAATGTAAATAAGTGTAAATTGTTATTGTTTTTATGATTACATTAGGATTTATTTTATATTTTTTTGGATAACTTAATTAAATTGTAATTTTTTTTATAAAAAACGAATATTTCATTGTAATTGGAATGAGGGTTTTTTATAATAGAATCATTCACATGAAAAATACTAAACAACATGGGAGGACTTTTTTATGACAAAGAAAGTTTATTTAAATCACGACGGCGGTGTTGATGATTTAATTTCATTATTCTTATTACTTCAAATGGAAGAGGTTGAATTATTAGGTGTTGGTGTCATACCTGCGGATTGCTATTTGGAACCAGCGATGTATGCAAGTCGGAAAATTATTGATCGATTTGGTAATGGTGAGGAAATAAGTGTAGCTGCATCTACATCACGAGGAAAGCATCCATTTCCAAAAGACTGGAGAATGCACGCATTTTTAGTTGACGCATTACCAATTTTAAATGAATTTTTACCAATTAAAACAAAAGAAGCCAATATACCGGCTCATAAACATTTGATTCAAACGCTACGCCAAAGCGAAGAGCCAGTTACATTAGTCTTTGTTGGCCCTTTGACAGATTTAGCTAGAGCTTTAGAGGAAGCGCCTGATATTGAAGCAAAAATAGAAAAATTAGCGTGGATGGGCGGAACTTTCTTGGAGACAGGTAATGTAGAAGAACCGGAACATGATGGGTCAGCGGAATGGAATGCATTTTGGGATCCAGAGGCAGTGAAAACCGTTTGGGAAAGCAACATTGAAATAGATTTAGTAGCACTGGAAAGCACAAATATGGTTCCACTTACACTAGACGTTAGAAATAGTTGGGCTTCAGAAAGAAAGGATTTAGGAATTGATTTTCTAGGGCAATGCTATGCAATGGTTCCGCCACTTGTTCATTTTCAAACAAACTCTACGTATTTCCTTTGGGATGTTCTGACAACAGCAACAATTGGGAAAAGTGATCTCGTTAAGAAAAAACAAGTGAATAGTATTGTTCATACGGAAGGAAAAAGTCAAGGTAGGACAGAATTATCAGAACATGGTCGACCAGTGAACTTAGTATATGAAGTGAACCGTGATCAATTCTTTCAATACATTACAGACTTATCAAGACAAAACTGAATAGGAGTTGTAGCATCATGAGACGAGTTATTATTGATACGGATACCGCTGGCGATGACACAATCGCATTACTAACTGCTCTTTATCATTTTAAGGTTGAAGGTGTTACGATTACTGGCGGAAATGTTGATTTTGATCAAGAGGTAGAGAATGCTTTATACACCATTCAAGTATTTAATCCAGATTATAATGTACCTGTCTATAAGGGACATGAGAGGCCAATTTTGTCGATTGGGGAAACTGTTCATCGCACAGTAGAGGATGTTCATGGCAAAGATGGTATGGGAGATTCCTTTTTTGAAAAGGCAGATCAACGTCCTGAAGATGGACATGCGGTTAACTTCATCATTGAAAAAGTTAAAGCGAATCCTGGTGAAATTGAATTTTTAGCGATTGCACCATTAACAAACATTGCCATGGCCATAAAAAAGGATCCAACAATAGTAAAGGATATTCCACATATTTATATCATGGGTGGAACAAATAATGCATTAGGAAATATTACTGCTGCAGCTGAGTATAATTTTTGGGTAGATCCAGAAGCCGCAAGAATTGTTTTACATGCTGGCATCCCAATCACGATGGTGGGATGGGATATGTGTACGGATTATTCTGTAATGAATGATACCGATCACCAGGAAATTGCGGCAATCGGTACGGCACGTTCAAAATTTTTTATGGATATTAATCGCGTAGTCATGAAATTTAATAAGGAAGTTCATAAAATCGATGGGACAACCCATCCTGATACATTGTTAGTTGCTATTGCAGCAAACGAAGAACTAATGATAGCATCTAATGATTATTTTGTTGATATTGAAACAAAAGGTGAACTAACAAGAGGCTACAGTTTAGTGGATAGGAATAACCGTAGTGAAAAATCACCAAATGTGCGTGTGTGCGAAGGTGTTGATAGAGAAAAGTTTAGAAATACGCTCATCAAAGTTTTATCAACGAATTCATACTGACAACGAAGAGAGGTTTGCTACAATGGAAATTTTATGGGGAATGACTGGAATTATAATCATATTATTTATTGCATTTCTACTTTCTAAAAGCAAGAAATCAATAAACTTTCGTACAGTTATCGGTGCACTAGCCATTCAATTTATTTTTGGCTTTATCGTATTAAAATGGGAATTGGGAAGAAACTTTTTTAAAGGGATCACTTCTATTGTTGAGCAAATTATTAATACATCAAACGATGGTATTAGCTTCCTATTTGGAGGCTTGCTTGGTATGGAAGGAGTTGGAATGATATTTGCGTTTCAAGTGTTGCCTGTCATTATCTTCTTTTCTTCACTAATTTCTGTTTTATTCTATATCGGGGTTATGCAAGTGCTAACAAAGGCGATCGGTGGCTTTTTATCACTTATCTTAAAGACAACAAAGCCAGAGTCATTATCAGCAGCAGCAAATATATTTGTAGGCTTGACAGAGGCTCCACTTGTCGTTAAACCATATTTGGAAAAAATGACAAAATCAGAGTTATTTGCGGTGATGACTGGAGGAGCAGCTTCTGTTTCAGGTACAGTACTTGTCGGTTACTCGCTACTTGGTGTGCCATTAGATTATTTACTTGCGGCGGCATTTATGGCTGCACCTGCAGGTTTGTTAATTGCTAAAATGTTAGTACCAGAGACAGAAGTGCAAGAAGAGCAACTAATTAAGATTGATGCAGAAAAAGATGCACAAAATATTGTTGATGCAGCTTCTAACGGTGCTTTAGTTGGACTTAAACTTGCATTGAACATTGGCGCATTGTTATTGGCGTTTATTTCACTTATTGCATTGGTGAATCTTGGGCTAGACTGGGTTAGTGGCCTGTTTGGATTTGAGGCAATTACCATTGAGCAAATACTTGGATACGTGATGGCACCCCTAGCTTTTATTATCGGAGTACCTTGGGATGAAGCGGTACAAGCCGGTTCTTTTATTGGTCAAAAGTTCGTTTTAAATGAATTTGTTGCGTTTAGTAACTTTGGAGCAGAAATTGAACATTTCTCAGATAAAACAGTAGCAGTTATTACGTTTGCCTTATGCGGTTTTGCTAACCTAGCAAGTATGGGGATGCTCATTGGAGGAATTGGTGGGCTTGCTCCATCGCGAAAAAATGATTTAGTAAGGCTGGCATTTCTAGCCATTATTGGTGGAACGCTAGCAAATTTATTGAGTGCAGCAATAGCAGGAATGCTAATTTGATAAATATGAATGAATTAGTGGTGAGCAGAAAGAGGATGAGGAAATGGATAAGATAATTCTGGATGTTGATACCGGAGTGGATGATGCCCTTGCTATTTTAATGGCAGTAGAAAGTGGACAATTAGAAATAGCAGGAATAACAGCTGTTAATGGGAATGTACCACTCGAACAAGTTATGGTAAATAGCAAAAAGGTATTACAATTGGCTGGAAGAAGTGATATCCCAGTTTATCGTGGAGCTGGCCAACCACTTTTGAAAGGAGCCTTCCATGAGTTTGGTGTTCATGGAGATGATGGAATAGGTGGATCGCTTCAAAACATCGTTCCACGAGTAGAGGATCCAGTATTATTTGCTCCTGATTTTATGATTGAACAGGCAAAGAAATTTCCAGGAGAATTAACATTAATTATGGTTGGCCCGTTGACTAATCTTGCTTTAGCTTTACGTAAAGAGCCAACTCTCCCTCAGTTAGTGAAGCAAGTTGTTGTGATGGGGGGGCTTGTTTCTGAAAGCGGTAGAGGAAATACGCTACCAACTTCAGAATTTAATATCTTTGCAGATGCAGAGGCGGCAAAGATTGTATTTCATTCTGGAATGCCTATAAAATTAGTCAGCTTAGACGTAACCATGAAAACCTTTCTTACGAAAGAACACATTGAACAATTGCAAGGGTCTTTGTATTATGATTTTGTAATGAAAAGCACGGAGGTTTATCGTAAGTATAGCATGGATAATTATGGACAGAATGGTTGCGCACTTCATGATCCATTAACCGTCGGGGTTGTTCTTGATCCTTCGCTTGTCAAAACGGCAAAATACTTTGTGGACATTGAAACAAAAAGTGAGTTGAGCTACGGACAAACCATTTGTGATTTTCTCCACCTATGGAAAAAAGAACCAAATATTGAAGTGTGCTTTGCAGTAGATGCAGATCGATTTACTACTCTCTTTTTAGATACGTTAAAGAAGCAATTGTGACCCGTGAGCTTGGGGAAATATATGTATTTGTCTTAGAATAGGGTTGGAATATAGCTAAAACGGTCCATTAAAAAGGCGAACAATGTAATACGCTATCACTTGAAATATATGTAGACGCCTTGAAAAAAATGCGATGTATCGCTGCCCTTCCATATATGAGGGAGAAAAGGCATCGGTGAGTCTCCAAAGTAAGTTAGGCGAGGAGACTCACCAGCCATTCGCAGCACAGCGAAGTATATTTCCGGAATAGCTTAGTTATATTTTTCTTTAATGAAAACACGTTTGATTCCGTCTTTTTTACTTAATCATAAAAAGTCATATACGCTTTGACGTTTGTACTGTGAAGTTTTTTTTACATAAAATTCCGCTTCATTATTAGATCCATCCACATATCCACCAATATTCCTAAAGATTGCACATTCATCATGAGATAAATACCTTTCGCCTACAAAGTCGTCTCCAACAGGATCATCTTCCCATAATTTATACCATCCCGATGGCCCAGCTGTTAAGCAATACTTAAAATCACCACCAGTGGACTCGGCAATGCCAGTAGTATTAAAAAATATGGAAGAACCAATATAATCCCATGTTCCAGTAACGTTTGATTTTGCTGAAATCAATGAAAGCGATGCAAAGAAAATTGTTGCAAATGCTATCAGAATCGCTACTACTTGTTTCATAAATTCTCTTTACATTATTAAAATGAATGGTAAAATGTTTCGGACGGATATTATAATTTTAATTATTTTCCGCCTATTTAGTTATAATAATAGACAATTAACTAGATTATTGACAGAAGATATAGATTATGATATTTAAACTATGATATTATTAATTATTCAGAACCGATTAAAAAGGAGAGAAGCTAAAATGGAAAAGAAGCAATTCAAAGCCGAATCTAAGAGATTACTAGAGTTGATGGTGAATTCGATATATTCCCAACGTGAGGTGTTTTTGCGTGAGTTAATATCCAACGCTAGTGATGCCATGGATAAAATGTACTATCGAAGTTTGACGGATGAGAATTTATCTTTTAATAAGGATAGTTATTACATACAGATCATTCCAAATAAAGAAGAGCGTACACTGAAAGTAATAGATACTGGAATTGGAATGACAAAGGATGAATTAGAAACAAATCTTGGTACGATTGCTAAGAGTGGATCATTCGCTTTTAAAAATGATACAGAATTAAAAGATGGGCATGACATTATTGGTCAATTCGGTGTGGGTTTTTATGCTGCATTTATGGTTGCTGATGTAGTAACAGTCATTAGTAAAGCCTTGGACAGTGAAGAAGCATATAAATGGGAATCAACTGGTACAGAAGGATATTCAATTACTTCATATGAGAAGGAAGAGATTGGAACCGAAATCATTTTAAAGATAAAGGATAATACGGAAGACGAGTCGTATGATTCCTATCTAGAAGAAGCTCACTTAAAAGAAATTATTAAAAAATACTCTGACTTTATTCGTTATCCAATCAAAATGGATGTAACAAAAAGTAAGCCAAAGGATGAAGAAAGTGATGAGTATGTTGATTATGTAGAAGAAGAAACGATAAATAGTATGGTTCCAATTTGGAAGAAGAATAAAAATGAATTAACAGACGAGGATTATGAAAATTTCTATCAGGAAAAGCGATATGGCTTTGACAAGCCTTTAAAATCCCTTCATATAAATGTAGATGGTACTGTTAGGTATAATGCTATTTTATTCATACCTGAAAATACACCTTTTGATTATTACTCAAAAGAATTCGAAAAAGGGTTAGAGTTATATTCCAATGGGGTACTAATCATGAATAAATGTGCGGACCTTCTGCCTGACTATTTTAGCTTTGTTAAAGGAATGGTAGATTCAGAGGACTTATCACTGAATATTTCTCGGGAAATGCTACAGCATGATCGTCAATTAAAGGTAATAGCGAAAAATATAACGAAAAAAATAAAGACTCAACTATTGCATTTGTTAAGAGATGATCGAGAAAAGTATGAAAAATTCTATGATTCATTCGGTAGACAATTAAAGTTTGGAGTATATAACGAGTTTGGAGCAAATAAAGAAACGTTAAAAGATTTATTATTATTTTACTCCTCTAAAGAAAAGAAATTAGTCTCACTGAATGAATACGTTAAACGCATGCCTGAAGACCAAGCCTATATTTATTATGCTTCTGGTGAATCCATTGAACGAATTGAGAAATTACCACAAACTGAAATGGTAGCAGATAAAGGGTATGAAATACTATATTTCACTGAAGAAATTGATGAATTTGCTATTAAAATGCTCATGAACTATCAAGATAAGGAATTCAAATCTGTTTCTAGTGGCGATCTTGGTTTAGATGAAGAGACAGATAACGAAACAGATAAAGATAAGCAGGAAGAAAATAAAGAACTCTTTGCATTTATGAAGGAGAATTTAGCGGGTAAGGTAAAGGATGTGCGTGCATCCAAACGTTTGAAATCTCACCCTGTTTGTCTATCTGCTGATGGAGATATATCTTTAGAAATGGAAAAAGTGTTGAATTCCATGCCAAATAACCAGCAAGTTAAAGCGGATAAAGTATTGGAGATAAACACGAACCATGATATTTTCCAAGCATTACAAACGACATTTGCGAATGACAAGGACAAAACAGCCCTGTATACAAACCTATTATATAATCAGGCTTTACTTATAGAGGGGATGCCTGTAAATGATCCAGTTGCATTTACGAATGATATCTGCAAGGTTATGATTTGATAGATTAGTGATAGGTCTCAGACAATACACAACTTCTATACCATACGAACAATCATATTATCCAACATATAACTGGCAGTAAGATCCACACTTCAAACAATAAAATAAAACCAATATTGGTAAGTGTGGATTAACTACCAGTAAATATCCGATGGATTCAAAGGCATTTAGATATACCATTGTGGTACTAGCAATCAGTGGGGGGTAAGTACCCCCCACTGATTGAAGTTTTACTTTATAAGTTAAGAAAGTATAAAATCAGTGCAATGACTGCGTTAAGCCAAGTAGTTATTTTGAAATGTTTGATGTATATTGGCAATGCTCCGACTAATTACTTCGCTTTCCGCGGGCACGGCCTCAACTAACTTTGCAAAGAAGAACACGTTGCAAAGTGGATTTTCGGCTCGCGCTAATCCCGTAGGAGTCTACGTAATTAGTCTCCGCTATGAGAAGGTGAACAATTCTTGTCATAAGTAATAGGTTGACTTTTTTTACAATGGGTAAAGTGAAAATCGCTATCCGTGAGTATAAAAGCAGCTGTGTTACTTCATGCTAGCGTTGTAGAGCTTGATAATAGCGAAGGCCGGCCACTTCAACTCCTGTGGGAAATGTTTGACCTGAAGATCCACTTTTTTGAGCGGGTTTTGCTAAAAAAGTTAGCGGAAGGACAAACCCCACGGAAAGGGAAGTGGGCAGCCGGAGTGGTGGTCAAGCAGTAGCTATTATTCCATAATAGCTACTAGAGGAAGCGTAAATCTGAGCATTTAGTGATAAGGACTGAGCGAATTTTGCTCCGTTTTTCTTATTCTAGGAAGCTTTTGTCAACCAATCCTTCTAAATTAGGCTTCTCTTTTAAAAATGCTAATTCATAGGATGAGTTGGAAAATTCTTCAAGAACTTCTGGTTCAATATTGAATGTGAAATCAATTCGTTCCCACGCATTATCAATCACCGTTTTGGATAGATCCTGATCCGTAATTTCTTTTATTTTATTAATCGCTATTGTTTTTGCTTCTTCTGGGTTTTCTTGAATAAATGCTGTTGCCTTTTTATGTCCATCCACAATACGTTGAACAAGTTCTGGGTTATTCTTAATTAAATCCTGAGAGGTTACAAAAACAGCCGCAGGTAACGTATCTCCCCAAGCTACTTCTGGCGTGTCAATTAATACCTTTCCGCTACCTTCGACTTCAATGACTGAAGCCCAGGGTTCAGGTACAGTAGCTACATCAATTTTCCCTGAAGTAAACATACTATGATAGGTCGCCGGTTTACCTGTTACATGTTTCATCTGACCACTTACCCGATCGGATGTTAAATGATATTCTTCTTTCATTTGTGCCTCGAATTGCACATCATGCGTACAGCCAACTCGCGGGGAAATAAATGTCTTACCAGCTAGATCTTCTGGACTTTCTATCTCTGCGTTATTTCTAGCCATTATTACGGTTCCTCCAGTAGATCCAGCTGCGACAATATTAATGTTCGCTCCACTAACAAAATGATTCATAGCTGGACCAGGGCCAACCAATCCACCTTCAATTTCACCTGTTTCCAATGCTGTCATAAATGCTGAACCATCAGGAAAATATTGATAGCTCACTTTTGTTCCACTAGGTAAAGTATCTGCGTATAAATCTTTTTCTTCAGCTACCATTCCTGCAACATGATTAATGTTTGGGAAATAACCAATCGTTATTTCCTCTTGATTACTGTCTGATTGATTATTTGCACATGCTGTTAATAAGCTTGCAAGCAATGAAAATAAGAAAATAAATCCTGTGATTCTTTTCATTTTTTAATCATCCTTTCATCTTAATAATCCCCATCGTTTCATTACAGTATGCTCCAGCTTTGAGAATACGAAATGATCGACAATAGCGCCAATAACTCCAATGATAATGATGATACCTATTACTTGATCCATTCTGGCATAATCTTGAGCGTAGCTTAAGGAGTATCCTAGACCTGGTCCATTACTTAATAATTCTCCAGCCATTAATGCACGCCAGCTAAAAGCCCAGGCAAGTCGTATACCTGTCATAAAGTAAGGGATTCCAGCAGGTACCTCTACTCGGTAAAATAACCTTAGTCCTTGCGTTCCCATTGTTTTAGCTGCTCGAATAAGCTGAGGTGAAACATTTTGAATAGCAGACCTTACATTAATAGCCATAACGAAAGTACCACCTAAAACAACTACAAATATAACCGAAAATTCCGTAAATCCAAATAACATAATGGCAAGCGGTACCCATACAATACTTGGAATACTTTGAAGAGCTATCAAATACATACCAGCTGTTTCATCTGCTTGCTTTGATTTTCCGAGAATAACCCCAATAATTGTTCCAAAGAGAATAGCTAATGACATTCCAAAAAGTAAATGTTTAAAGCTAGCTCCTAGAGCCTTTACTAAATCACCACTTGTAAAGCCTTCGTATAAGGCGGTAGCAACGGTAATTGGGGAAGGGAACACAATTGCTTCAAAAATATTTAGAGAATAAATAAATTGCCATATACCTATAACAACAATAAGAAACATAATACGTTTAGCTGCTATGCTGAATTTCATCTGCTAATTCTTCCTTTAACACTTTATTTATTTCCGTTTTCAACAGATTCATAATTTCTTTTTCTAACGTAATTACTTGCTGATTTTCACGATCACGAGGCCTTGGAAAGTCTATGGTAATATCTGAGATAATTCTCCCGGGACGAGTTCCCATTACAATGATACGATCAGATAGTTTGATAGCCTCATGAATACTGTGCGTAACAAATAAAATGGTTTTCTTTGTTTGTTGCCAAATTTCTAATAATTTGTCTTGAAGGATATGACGTGTTTGTTCATCTAGTGCCCCAAATGGTTCATCCATTAGTAACACTTTGGGATTCATTGCTAAAGCACGGGCAATAGCCACACGTTGCTGCATTCCACCGGACAATTCATAAATATAATGATGCTTAAATTTGCTTAACTGTACCAATTTTAAAAAATGGTCGGCTTCGAGTTCTGCCTGCTGCTTATTCATGCTTTTTTTTAACGGAAAGGTTACATTACCTTTAACATCAAGCCATGGGAAGAGAGAGGGTTGCTGAAAGACCATACCTCGGTCGGGTCCTGGCTTTTTTATTTCTCGTTTTTCTAGTGTAATGCTACCTTCTGTCGTATTTTCAAGCCCCGCAACCATGGATAATAAGGTTGATTTTCCACAACCAGATGGCCCAAGAATGGATACAAACTGATTTTCAGCAATCGTTAAATCAATGTCAGAAAAAACTTCAAATGAAGTATGTTTTTGCTTATCGATAAATGTTTTCCCAACGTTTTGTAGTTTGAGTAGCAAGTTGCAACCTCCTATTCATTAAATTCCTATAAGAAAAGTATGATTTTTTTGGATTGCTATCATTATACGCAACCACGAGTAAATACGTCAATTGTTTTTTAGTTTCCTTTCATTTTAGTTAACGATGGTTGGTTTGATTTTTTAGAGGTTAAATTATATAATTATTCAAAACAATTATTATATTAGGAGTTTAATAGTTGAATGATTGGGGTAGACATCGTTAATGTAGGAAGGTTTCCCTTGGAAATCTAGGGATACTTAATTATATACAATCTTATAATAGTAATTTAATAGTAGGAGGAGTGTTACTCATGGAAGATCTTTATCCTTCAAGGCAAAATAACCGACCGGAAATTTTGAAGCGGAAGGATCCTGTTATTTATACAGATCGATCCAAAGATAATCAGGCTCCTATTACAAAAGAACAGCTTGATTCTTATGAAAAAAATGGGTTTTTGCAGATTAAAAACTTCTTCTCAGATAAGGAAGTAGTGGATATGCAGAAAGCCATTTTTGAATTGCAAAAGTCTCATCACAATGTTTCTTCTGACAAAATTATTCGTGAGCCAGAGAGTGATGAGATTCGTTCTATTTTTCACGTGCATCATGATGATAACTACTTTAAGAATATAGCAAATGACAAGCGACTTCTTGACATAGTTGAATATTTATTGGGAAGTGGCGTATATATACATCAATCTCGAATTAATTATAAACCAGGTTTTAAAGGAAAAGAATTTGATTGGCATTCTGATTTTGAAACATGGCATGTTGAGGATGGTATGCCACGGATGCGAGCAATAAGTGTGTCGATTGCGTTATCAGATAATTATAGCTTTAATGGTCCTTTAATGCTGATACCTGGATCCCACAATTTCTATGTTAGCTGTGTAGGGGATACTCCAGAAGATAATTATAAAAAGTCACTTAAAAAACAAAAACTGGGTGTTCCTGATGAAAACAGTCTACGCTGGTTATGTGATAAAGGTGGAGGTATTACTGCCCCAACTGGAAAAGCAGGTGCTGTAACATTATTTGAAAGCAATACAATGCATGGATCATCTAGTAATATGACGCCATATCCACGTAATAACTTATTTATGGTATATAATAGTATTGAGAATCGATTAGTAGAACCATTTTCTGGAGGAAAAGAACGTCCAGAATATATTGCAGTTCGTCAGAATGAATTGAGTTTAAGCGGTTGAAAAGAGGGTAACTAAGGGAAACTTTCCTTAATTAAGTATTCCTAGATGATTAGAAGCTGGCTACAAGTTATGCCTTGTAGTCAGCTTTATTATCTATGAAATATTATCGTAGGGAGATTCTAGAAGTCTCCTCGTATCTGGCGCAGGAGCTGGACGCGGCTCAACACGCCATTATTTATTCACATGGTCTTATTTTGAACTATGACTATAGGTTTCTACAAGATTTCTCTTAAATGAATCGTCACAGTAAACCATTCAATGGTTGATACCAAATGTAATGATGAGAATTCTATCACAACAGTGGGAAATAGAGGCTATGGATTATGGTGAGATCTATCAACAAGTTCTTTCAAAAAATGAATATTCGTTCACAGAATATATGGTGAAACTCTCCGTAGTTACTTGATGGTATGTAAGCTTAGGGAGAGGATAGAAGGAAATCAAAAAAGATGATTAATTCTATTTCTCATCGGAAAATGGTGGGAAAGATAATCTTTAATTCAAAAATAATTTGGCATAAAAAAGAGAGAACTAGTATTCATCTAGTGCTCCCTTGTATAGCTATAATAAAAAATAAGTTCGCTTATTGTTTAACTGTATTTTTTTTCGTTACTTTTTCAATCCAATCAAAAGGATCTTTTTCTCTACCGTACTGAATTCCAGTTAGTGTATCATAAAGAGCTTTTGAAATTTTTCCTGTCTTACCTTCATTGATATAAAGATCTTTATTCTCCCAACTAAGTTGGCCAATTGGTGAAATAACTGCTGCTGTTCCTGTACCAAAAGCTTCCTCCAACGTTTCATCTAAATAAGCTTGATATAAATCATCGATTGCGAGTTTTTCTTCAATCACCGGTATATTCCAATATTGAAGCATTTGGATAACAGAATTTCGCGTTACTCCTTCTAAAATACTACCATTAAGTGCTGGTGTGTAAACTTTTCCATTAATCTTAAAGAATACATTCATGCTACCAACTTCTTCAATATATTTCTTTTCTAATCCATCTAACCATAGTACCTGAGTAAATCCTTTTTGTGCACATAATTCTTGTGCTTTTAAACTGGCAGCATAATTTCCACCGGTTTTTGCTTCACCCGTACCACCTTTTACTGTCCGAACGTATTGATTTTCTACAGCGATTTTAACGGGATTTATCCCTTCTTTGTAATAGGCCCCTACCGGTGATAGGATAACGATTAATTTGTATTGATGTGATGGAGCCACGCCGATAAATGGTTCCGTAGATATAATGAATGGACGGATATAAAGAGATGTTCCCTCAGCGGTTGGAATCCACTCTTTATCTAAATATACTAGCTGCTTAATCGCCTGCAGAATAAATGCTTCGTCAATCGGAGGAATACATAGCCGATCATTTGACCGATTTAGACGCTGCAGGTTTTTTTCAGGTCGAAACAGATGAATATCGCCTTCTGGCGTATAGTAGGCTTTTAATCCTTCGAAAACGGATTGACCATAATGAAATGTCATTGCGGAAGGATCAATCGTCAAAGGCTCGTAAGGTACAATCCGTGGATCGTGCCAGCCTAATGGTACAGAATAATCCATAATAAACATATGGTCTGTAAATACTCTTCCAAATTCTAGTTGATCGGTTTTCGGTTTTTCTTTTTTCACTGCACTATGGTTTACCTTAACTGTCCATTCTTCCATGTCACTATCCCCTTGCTGTAAAAATTTTAATAACTATATTAGTCTATAATTCTAATAAAAGCAACCCTTAATTTTCAGTTTTTTTTATTTAATTAAAATGTTGTATACTTTTTATAAGGTATGCAAGATGAAAGGGAGATGTATAGATGCGCAAAGCAATTATTTTTGATTTAGACGATACGTTATTATGGGATAAAAAAAGTATAGAAGAATCGTTTAAAGATACTTGTAAACTAGCGAGTAAGGCTAATACCAAAATTGATCCTATCATCCTGGAAGAAAGAGTAAAGGAAAAAGCTCGTAGGTTATATGCTTCCTATCCTACCTATTCTTTTACTAGAATGATTGGTATTAATCCATTCGAGGGATTATGGGGGGATTTTTTTGATAAGGGAGAAGTCTTTGAGCAGCTTCACAAGCTGGCTCCAGATTATCGTAAATCGACTTGGACAGAAGCATTAAGAGAAGTTAGTGTCGATGATCCATACCTTGGTGCTGAGCTAGCTGAAGCTTTTCCAAGGATTAGAAAGGAGAAGGCGTACGTCTATAAGGATACCTTTGATGTGCTTGATCAGTTAGCTAGTGAATTTACATTACTATTATTAACAAACGGTTCTCCAGATTTACAGGAAACAAAGCTAGACTTAACCCCTAGGCTAAGGTCATATTTTGATGCGATTATAATATCTGGAGCATTTGGTAAGGGAAAGCCGGATGCTTCTATATTTCAACATGCATTAGATATACTTGAAGTGGAAAAAGATAAGGTAATCATGGTTGGTGATAATTTAAATACAGATATATTGGGAGCTTCTCGAATTGGCATTGATTCGATCTGGATTAATCGAGAAGATATAGAGAATAATGGATTACCAACTTTCGAAGTAAAGGATTTATCGTCCGTATTAGCTCTAATTCGTAAAGGTGTATAAGAAGGGTAAGCTAGGCTGTCGCGAACGACAGCCTAAGCTTGAGATGTAACAAGCCTCCAAATGATTCTATAAATCTATCGCTGTAGCATCGTGAATTTCATCTACTTCTTCGATGGCTGATAACTCATGTTTTTCAATGTGTCGATCTACAGTCATCACCATAATGGCATCTCCACCAATATCTGCACGGTCTACTTGCATTGTTGCAATATTGATTTGATGTGTAGCAAGTAAGCTTCCCATTTTTCCGATTACCCCAGGTTGATCTTTATGGTGGATAACTAATAAATGACCTTTTGGTGTCACATCTACACTGTAATGGTCAACTTTAACAATTCGGGGACCTAAACCATTTAATAATGTGCCGGAAACACTACGTTTTTCTGATTTTGTTTTGATTTCAACATTTAACAGGTTTGTAAAACCTTTGGTTGATGAGGTCTTATTTTCATGAATAGTTATACCTCGTTTTTCGGCAAGATATAGTGCATTAACATCATTCACATGCTCGCCAAGGTGTCTTGTTAATAATCCTTTTACTGCGTTACGCGTAATGGGAGCTATTTTGGTTTTTGATAGGTCACCGGAGTAGTAAAGGTTAATTTCTTCAACAGCTTCATTTGTTAGGTGAATAAGAAATGTTCCGATTTTCTCAGCAAGATGGAAATAAGGTTCAATCTCACTTAATATTTCTTTTGATAAAGAAGGAAGATTTACTGGATGACGTACGACATCACCAGCCAGAAAACGAATAACGTCTTCACTGACATCGATGGCTACACTTTCTTGTGCCTCAAATGTACTTGCTCCAAGATGGGGGGTTGCTATGACTTCTGGTAATTCCAATAATTTATTATTGTAAAATGGCTCCTCTTCAAATACATCTAATGCTGCTCCAGCCACTTGATTGGATTGAATGGCCTGATAGAGAGCATCCTCATCAATTATTCCACCTCTAGCACAATTAATAATTTGTACACCAGGTTTGACAAGCTTAAAAGCTTCTGCGTTCAATAAGTGACGCGTTTCTTTTAAAAGCGGTGTGTGTATTGTTATAAAATCAGCATCTTTTAATACATCTTCAACTGTGCCATATCGTATATCCATTTTTTCTGCCTTGTCCTCTGTTAAAAATGGATCATATGCAATAATAGTCATGCGTTGACCTTTCGCTCTGTAAGCTACCTCAGCACCTATACGACCAAGTCCTATGATTCCCAGTGTTTTATTCTTTAATTCCGTACCAACATACTTTTTTCGATCCCAATGTTTGTTTTTAAGTGATAAATATGCTTGGGGAATCTTTCTTGAAAGGGCCATTATCATGGCCATCGTATGTTCGGCTGCTGAATTCGTATTACCATTTGGTGCATTGACAACAATAATTCCATATTCAGTAGCCGCATCCAGATCGATGTTATCTACACCCACTCCAGCACGTCCGATAATCTTGAGTTTGTGCGCTTTCATGATTAAGTTTCGCGTAACCTGTGTCTGGCTTCTGACTAATAGGGCATCGTATTCCGCTATCCGATCTTCTAATTGCTCTTGTGACCAGTCAATTGCCATCTCAATGCTGATATGATTTGCTTGATTTAAAGGATATATACCTTCTTTACTTAATGGATCTGAAATTAAAACTTTAAACATTTTATTACCTCCTAAGGGTATCGGACAAAGTTAGATTTTTATCCTAATTAATTCACTAGTAACTAAAATTAACTGACTTCAGTGGATTTTACAGAGATCTCACTCGTGAATTAATTGAATATAGTATGTCAACGGGGAATGACTTTGCAATGACGAATGGTGAACAAACCGAAACTTTACTGAAAGAAATAACTTTATTCTATTTGTTGTTTAAATATACATTTTGCGCAGCACGAACACCTTTTCCTAGCTCAATATTTTTGTTAATCTTTCGCAAACCAATCTCCATTAAACTAATAATTTGTAGGACATCAGCGGGATTGCAATACCCCATATGACCGATACGGAAAATGGCTCCTTTTAAATGCTGTTGTCCCCCAGCGATGGTTAATCCAAATTCTGAACGAAGTACCTTTCTTAGTGCTTCAGCTGAAAAATCGGCAGGTCGAACAGCAGTAACTGTAGGTGACCCATCAGTATCCTTTGTCAGTAAAGGAATATTCAATGCATGAAAAGCATTTCGAGTCATTTCTCCCATGAGCTGATGGCGTTTATAAATAGTGGATAGTCCTTCATCTTCCATTAATGCAATAGCCTGTTTAAGCCCTAATAATAATGAAACAGCAGGTGTAAAAGGACTTGAATTTTCTTCTAACTTATTACGGTATTTTCGCATGTCTAGATAAAAACGAGGTTGCTGGTTATGTTCAATTGCCTCCCAAGCACGTTTACTGGCAGCAACAAAAGCTAGACCAGCCGGAAGCATCATTGCCTTCTGTGACCCAGTCACAACAATGTCCAATCCCCATTCATCCATTTGCGTTTCGGTAGCACCGATACAAGAAACACCATCCACAATAAATAGCGCGTTTGAGTACTGATGGACTACGCTTGCTAAGTCCTTTATGGGGTTTAGCACACCAGTAGATGTTTCACAAAATGTAGCGAATACAGCTTTTACATCTTGATGTTTTTGTAATAAATGTTGTAATTGATCTGGGCTAGCAGCTTCTCCCCATGTGACGTCATAACGATGAACTAAAATGTGATATTCCTCACATATTTTCGTAAACCTATCACCAAATGCACCAGATACAATTACAATTACTTCTTCACCTGGTTCCACAGCGTTTACGACAGCAGTTTCTAGAGCGGCTGTGCCACTTGATGTGAATAGCAATACCTCTTCTTTTGTACCAAAGATTGGCTTCAACTTACCCTTTAAAGCTTCAAGCAACGCCTGCATTTCTTGCCCTCTATGTCCAATCATTGGCTGAGACATAGCTCGTTGAACACTTGGGGGAATAGGGGTGGGCCCAGGTATTCTAAGTATTTGCTGTTCCATTTGCATAATTTACTCCTTTCTAGACAAATTCCGTCTATTTCATTTGTTCTGAAATAATATTTTTCAGCATAGCAGAACTTTATATATTGTCAATCAATTTCCTGTATTTAAAATATTAAATTTGTAAAATGATTCTTTTGGCATGTTCAAACCAATAGCTTCTAAAGATGAAAGATAAAAAAGGTTGCTTTATTTAATTTTCCAATATAGAATATTCTTTAAAATTCTAAAAAAGGATAAAGGAAATCTATCGAATAGATTTTTGGACAAGGAGGGGACAGCGGTGGTTACTTTTGTAGCATCCATCTTGTTATTACTTATTGGTTATTTCGTATACGGAAGGGTGGTTGAACAAATTTTTGGCATTAACGATCAGCGGCCTACTCCTGCATATGCGAATCAGGATGGTTTTGATTACATGCCAATGAGCTGGTGGAAAGCAATTTTAATACAGTTGTTGAATATCGCTGGAACCGGACCGATTTTTGGTGCAGTAATGGGAGCGTTATATGGTCCAGTTGCATTTATTTGGATTGTAATAGGTTGTATATTTGCTGGTGCTATTCATGACTATATGTCAGGTATGCTATCGCTACGTCAAGGAGGAGCGCAATTTCCATCACTTGTTGGGAAATATTTAGGAAAATATGCTAGAGCATTTATTACGCTTTTATCTATATTATTAATGATATTAGTGGCAGCAGCATTTACTGCTGCGCCCGCACAATTATTGTCACAAATAAGTCCACTTAATTTCTTGACATCTATATTAATTGTGTTTGCGTATTTTCTATTAGCTACCGTTCTACCAATCACTAAAATTATTGGTAAGATATATCCGTTATTTGGTGCCATCCTTATTTTTATGGCTATTTCTATAGGTGTTGGGATATTCTTTTTTGACTATACCGTTCCTAATTTAACGTTGACTAATCTTCATCCTAATGAGCTACCTATCTGGCCGTTATTAATGGTGACAATTTCTTGTGGTGCAATATCAGGATTTCATAGTACACAAAGTCCGATTTTAGCTAGAACCCTTAAAAAAGAAAGCGAAGGAAGAAAAGTTTTTTATGGAGCTATGATAGGAGAGGGGATCATTGCTCTTGTTTGGGCGGCAGCAGGGATGGCGTTTTATAACGGAACAAATGGACTGCAAACTGCTCTTGGGTCAGGTGGCCCGGCAGGTGTTGTCAATGAAATTAGTATTGCTACATTGGGAACATTTGGCGGTATATTAGCAGTGTTGGGTGTAATGATACTGCCAATTACTACAGGAGATACAGCATTACGGTCATCAAGAATGATGTTAGCTGATTTACTAAGGCAGTTATCGAATAAGCAAGTGTTAGGAAAGAGATCGCTTATATTATTGGTTATTCCTGTAGCTATACCTGCATTTTTATTATCCTTAATAGATTACAGTTTTTTATGGCGATATGTGGGTTGGTCAAATCAAGTTGTAGCTACATTTATGCTTTGGACTGGTGCCATGTATTTACTTAAGCATCAGAAGTTTCACTGGATATGTAGCATACCAGCATTATTTATGACTGGAGTAGTAAGTACGTATATATTTTATGCACCTGAGGGATTTCATTTAGAATACAGACTTTCAATGGTTATTGGAACAGTGATTTGGGCTGTTGTATTCATTTGGTTTATTTACCAGCTAGTTAAAAGTAAAACGGCAAATAAAGAAAAAAGGCTTACTAATACTTACGTTGGTTAGATGGGATGAAACAGAAACGAGATTCTATATATTTACCAACGATAAAGAATTATCAAAACAACAAATAGAATAGAACGAATAAAAAGCCGAATGGATTCAAATTTCTTAGTTCGGCTTTTTGCTTTAATGAAAATTGCCAATTAATTTCTCGCTTTAGGAAATATTTTGAAAAAAACATTGACAGCATTTGTAAAACGAACTATGATGATCTCTGTAACGGGTTACATATTAAGAATAAACAAAGAAATTACTTACATGAAAGGGTTTAAATAATGGCAACGATAAAAGATGTAGCAAAGCTTGCAAACGTCTCCACGGCAACAGTTTCAAGGGTGCTAAATAATAATGGATATGTAAATAAGGATACAAAAGAACGTGTGACAAGAGCAATTAGGCAATTGGACTATCGACCTAATGATATTGCTAGAAGTTTGTTCAAAGGGAAGTCCAAAATGATTGCGTTATTTGTACCAGACATTATGAATCCGTTTTTTCCAGAGCTAGCTCGTGCAGTAGAAGATATAACAAATAAACATAATTATACATTTGTACTATGTAATACTGATGATGATCTTGAAAAAGAGATAACGTATCTAAATGCATTACAACAGAAGTCAGTTGATGGTTTTATTATTGTTTCAAGTAATTTAAAGGAAGATTATCTTCATAATATGAATGCCCCTGTTGTTGCACTTGATCGGATTGTTAGTAAGCAGTTATCTTCTGTTACGGTTAATAATCGCGAAAGTGCTAGGGAGGCAACGAATTATCTGAAAGCAATTGGCTGTAAACGAATTGCGCATATATGCGGACCGGACTATGCGATGAATACATTGGAACGACTTGGTGGCTATTTAGATATAGTTAAAAAAGAGAAATGGTTTCTATCAAGCTATGTTGTTTCTGGTGAATATAACTATGAAAAAACAATTGCAGTAACGAAAGAATTACTTACTAATCATCCAGAAATTGATGGTATATTTGCAGCAAATGATAAGATGGGAGTAGGAGTAATAAAAGCAGCAGAAGCATTAGGTGTGAAAATACCAGAGGAATTGGCGGTAGTTGGATTCGATGGAATAGCTATGGGGGAGACAACTACCCCTTCGTTAACAACGATGGAGCAGCCGATTTATGATATTGGGGCACAGGCTGCAAAGCTTTTATTGGAGCATATTCATGACTCAAATCGTAGCATTGAGCAAGTCAACCTAAAGACAAAGTTAATAGAGCGTGATTCAACTAGAAAACGGAGGTAAACTGCAAATGACTAATAAACCAATTGTAACCATTATAGGTAGTATTAATATGGATTTAACGATAACTACACAGACGATGCCTATGCAAGGAGAAACGGTGCTTGGAAAGCATTTTTCAACATTTCCAGGTGGTAAAGGTGCGAATCAAGCCGTTGCGGCAGCAAGACTTGGTGCTAATGTTAACATGATTGGAATGGTAGGTGCGGATGCCTTTGGAGATAAACTTTCTAAGCATTTACGGAAAGAGGGTATCAATGATTCGGGCATATCAATTGATAACGAAGCGTCAACTGGGATCGCTAATATTATTTTATCGGAAAATGATAATCGAATTATTGTTGTACCTGGTGCGAATTATAGTCTATCACCGAATATTATAGATCAACATCGTCATTTGATAAAGGAGAGTGATGTTGTTCTTGTACAATTGGAAATTCCAATGGAAACAGTTAACTATACCGTGCAAGTAGCGAAAGAATTTCAGGTTCCAGTTATTTTAAATCCTGCTCCGTATCAAGATTTACCTGATGAGCTGCTAGAATTAGCAACCTATTTGACCCCAAATGAAATAGAAGCAGAAGCATTGAATAGTAATCCATTATTTATGAAGATTCAAGGAAAAATAATCATGACACAAGGAGAGAAAGGTGTCCATTATTTTCTAAATGGGAAGGAGTACCATATTCCAAGTTATCAAGTTGGTGTCAAAGACACAACAGGTGCAGGTGACACATTTAATGGTGCACTTGCTGCCCAACTCGGCCAAGGACATTCTCTTCCTGAAGCAATTAGATTTTCAACTGCAGCTGCAGCATTATCTGTTAGTAAAATTGGTGCACAAGGTGGGATGCCGACGAAGCAAATGGTTGAACAGTTTTTGCAAGAAAGAGGTAGCGTTCAATAAATTTAACGAATCTTTAGTGGAGGTTTTATGGTCTATCGACGGTACGAATTTCATTCGTACAATTGTATCTTTGAAAGTACACAGAGGCGATTTTAGTGTATCTTATCGGGAATTTTCGGATAATTAATCCCCCACTAATCCTTGATGACTCCTGTTAAAGTCTTGAAGTCGGTGTCATCTTACACATAGATGTGAGATGAAAATTGTAAGGATTAACCATTTAACTAGGAGCAGAGTTATTTAATATCAATTGCTGGTACAGCTGTACATAGAGGCTTACCCTCAAATGAGATAGTCTTCGTTTCTAACAGTAGATTACTAGACATAGGCTGGTAGTTGTATTTTCTACAAGTACGCATACGATTGTAGCACCACATAAGTAGGTATCTTTTTATACCATGGGGGGATGAGAATGAAGGCATCACCAATCATAGAAATGGCTAATATTGATAAGTATTTCGCAGGCAATCCTGTTTTAAAAGCAGTTGATTTTCAAGTGTTACCTGGTGAAATTCATGCACTTATGGGAGAGAATGGGGCAGGCAAGTCTACGCTAGTAAAAATATTAACTGGTATTTATAGACGAGATCAAGGTGTAATAAAATGGAAGAATAAAGAAGTTGTTTTTAAGAATCCGAAACAAGCTGAACAGAACGGAATTATTGTAATTCATCAGGAATTAAATATTATTCCGCATTTAACTGTTTCACAAAATTTGTTTTTAGGAAAAGATATTACATATGGTAAGACAGGTATACTTAATAAAAAAGAAATGCACCAACGTACGAAGCGACGTTTATATGAGTTAGGGGTAACGAACATTCACCCAAATGATATAGCGGGCAATTTATCGATAGGCAAGCAGCAACTGGTGGAGATTGCTCGGGCTTTGGCGGCGAATGCAGAGATGATCATTATGGATGAACCAACCGCAGCCTTAACGGAACGTGAGATAGAACGGTTATTTCATGTAATCCAGAAACTCAAAAATCAAGGTGTTAGTATAATTTATATTTCTCATCGAATGGAAGAAATTTTCGATATATGTGATCGCATTACGGTACTAAGAGATGGTCAAACCATTGGAACAAAATTAATCGCGGATACATCTTTTACTGACATAGTAAGAATGATGGTGGGAAGGGAATTGGGAGATCGTTTTCCTGAAAGAGTAAACGTTCCTGGTAAAGTGATCTTTGAAGTAGAAAATATATCAAAAGAAGACCTGTTTGAAAATATTTCTTTTTCTGTAAGAAAGGGGGAAATTCTTGGAATAGCAGGTTTGATGGGGGCAGGCCGTTCAGAAGTAATGGAAGCTATTTTTGGTTTTAGTAACAAGGACCATGGTGCAATTAGAATAAATGGAAAATTAGTAACAATTAAACATCCAAGAGATGCAATCGAAGCAGGAATTGGTTTTATAACCGAAGACAGAAAATCTAAAGGACTAATCATGCATGCACCGATTAGAGAAAATATTGCATCAGCAAATTTGAAAGCGATATCAACATATGGTGTTATCGTAAATTCAAAGGAAACATTATTAATTGAAGCATTAATAAATAGATTACAAATTCGAGCTATAAGTAGTGAGCAGGAGGCGAAGTCGTTAAGTGGTGGAAATCAGCAAAAAGTTGTTCTAGCAAAATGGTTAGGAATTAACCCAAAGATTTTAATATTAGATGAACCTACTAGGGGGGTGGATATTGGGGCAAAGAAGGAGATTTATAAAATTATCAATGAGCTTACTAAAAGTGGTGTTGCTATCATAATGATTTCATCTGAGCTTCCCGAAATATTAGGTATGAGTGATCGAATTATGGTAATGCATGAAGGGAAAATAGCGACGTTTTTAGATAGGCAGGAAGCGAATCAAGAGAGAATTATGGCAGCTGCGACTGGAGGTGTAAGGCATGACTCAACTTACTAGATTTAGCTTAGCAAAAATCGGCCCTCTATTAGGATTGGTTGTAATCACATTTATCTTAGGTATACTGAGTGATAATTTTTTTACGCTAGATAATATTTTAAACCTTCTTAGACAAGTATCCGTAAATGCACTTATTGCATTTGGCATGACCTTTGTCATTCTAACAGCAGGTATTGATTTGTCTGTAGGTTCTATTTTAGCTTTGGGAAGTGCTTTAACGGCAGGGCTACTGACAAGTGGTATGGATCCGTTATTGGCAGTATGCATGGGCTTAGTTATTGGGCTCATTTTAGGTGCGGTAAATGGCATTATTATTACAAAAGGAAAGGTTGCGCCATTTATTGCCACACTTGCAACAATGACAATATACAGAGGAGCTACGCTTGTATTTACAGATGGTAAGCCGATTACTGGATTATCAGATAGCTTTCTATTTGAAATGATTGGAAAAGGTTATGTGTTTGGAATTCCCTTTCCAGCGATCGTTATGGTCATTATGTTCTTTCTTCTTTATTTTATCCTTCAACAGACCGTGTTTGGTAGACAAGTTTATGCAGTTGGGGGAAATGAAGAAGCTTCTACCTTATCTGGAATAAAAGCAGATCGAGTGAAAATCTGGGTTTATTCGTTGACGGGTATGCTATCTGTCTTAGCTGGAATTATAATTACAAGTCGTTTAAATTCCGCACAGCCAACTGCTGGAAGCATGTATGAGTTAGATGCGATTGCAGCAGTTGTCATTGGAGGTACCAGCTTAGCTGGAGGGAGGGGGAGAATCACTGGAACGTTAATAGGTGCTTTAATAATTGGAGTCATCGATAATGGTTTAAACCTATTACATGTTTCTTCATTTTATCAGCAGATTGTAAAAGGCGTTGTTATTTTATTAGCAGTCTTACTAGATAGGAAGTCACCCTAAATTGGAAAATAGTATTAAATACAACCATTTATAAAAAATTCTAAGAAAAGGTAGGGGAAAAAACTATGATTACTTATTTTAAAAGAATAGGAGTTATTACACTAATACTACTTTTATTAGCAGCTTGTTCAACAGAAGCACCTGGTTCAGCGAATGAAACAGAGGAGAATACGGATAAACAGGGTGAGGAAGGTGTAAAAGTTGGGTTCTCTGTCTCTACATTAAACAATCCATTTTTTGTAACTTTACGTGACGGTGCGAAAGCAGGGGCAAAGGAAGCAGGTTATAAATTGCTCACGGTTGATGCTCAAAATGATCCATCCACTCAACTGAGTGATATTGAGGATTTATTACAGCAGGATATTGATGTATTGTTAGTGAATCCAGTTGATTCGAGTGCTATAGTTTCAGCTATTGAATTAGCAAACGATAAAGAAGTTCCAGTTATTACGGTTGATCGAAGCGCTGAAGGTGGAGAGGTTAAAACACATATTGCTTCTGATAATGTGAAAGGGGGAGAAATGGCAGGAGAGTTTATTGCAGAGCAATTAGGAGAAGCGGGAAATGTTGTTGAATTGGAAGGAATCGCAGGTGCTTCAGCAACTCGTGAACGTGGAGAAGGTTTTCATAATAGGATTGATCAATTAGATAAAGTTGAAATAGCTGCTAGTCAGTCTGCTGATTTTGATCGGACAAAAGGGTTAGCTGTTATGGAGAATATCATTCAAAGTGTAGGCGATTTTGAAGCTGTATTTGCCCATAATGATGAAATGGCATTAGGGGCAGTAGAGGCATTAGCAGCACAGAACTTATTAAAAGATGTTATTGTTGTTGGCTTTGATGCGACGGATGATGCGGTAGCAGCTGTAGAAGAAGGAACAATGGCTGCAACGATCGCCCAACAGCCAGAACTAATTGGTGAGCATGCAATTGAGGCCGTGGAAAAAATAATAAATGGAGAAGAAGTGGAGGCTTTTATCCCTGTCGAGCTACAATTAATAACCAAATAAAAATGTAATTTATCCTATCTACAAGAATTTCATTACAGGGAACTGTACCCCAGCTTGTTAAAGGGGCAGTTCCTATTATAATGGTTTAAAAACCCATGACTATGCCGGTGGGTACTAGTGAGCCTATAGCCATGGAATGGTAAGTATCATACTTCGGTAGTTGTCAAAATTTACGAAAGCTACGCTCACCTTTTCTATTTTTTATACAGCCATTTTTAAGAATTGTCTTTTTGGAACCCGTAGCTCCTATGGGGTTTTTATAGCAAGTATGCTGTGTGAATATTATAATCATATCCCTTTCCATGATCCGAAGTATCTTACTTACTATGATCGTTATTTTGAATGAGATGCTTGGCTATCCTTAAACTTTCTCTATAAGCAAATATGGTTTAGAATAATGAAAAGAGGAAAATAATGACTATGCAAGATGATTTAGCTAAGCATATTTGTACAGGAGAGATAAAGTGAGGTAGGAGTAATAGTCATGTATAAAAACTCAGAACGATTTTTGACAGCATTTAACCGAATTGAGAAGTTGCTACGAGCTTTATTAATACATAAAAAAGACGTCGGCTTTTCAAAAGCTGTAAAAATATTAAGAAATTCGAATGCTTTAGTACGGACGTACAGTGATGATTTATTAGAGTTTGCTGAATTAAGAAATGCAATTGTTCATAATAAAATCGACATGACGCATGCAATAGCCGAGCCACACGATACAATTGTTGAACGAATTGAAGAAATAGAGAAAGAACTAAGTGAACCAAAACGTGTAATTCCTCTATTTTCTAGAAGTGTTTATTGTTATCAATTAACGGACCCATTAAATAAGCTGTTAACCATTATTCATGAGAAACAATTGTCAAAATTCCCGGTATATCAGGGAGAGGAATTTAAAGGTCTGCTCACTCAAAAGGGCATTACTAACTGGCTAGCCGGAAGGAAAAATCAGGACAAGCTTAATGGAAGTTGTGCGCTGGAAGAAGTCCTTCCATTTGAAAATCAAGATAACACTCGATTTATTCATCAGGGAACGACAATTTACGAAGCAATTGAAATCTTTAAAGAGCATACAAGTAAAGGAGAGCGACTGGAGGCATTGCTAATTACGAAAAATGGCAAGCCATCGAGCCACCTACTAGGTATTATTACAACATGGGATATATTAGAAATTTCCTAATGTAAGAATTTAATTAGAAAGCGTGATGCAGAAATGGACTTCGTATCTATTGATTTCGAGACAGCGAACGAAAAGCGATCTAGTCCTTGTGCGGTTGGGATTGTCGTTTCGGATGGAGAAAATATTACGGACGAATATTATAGCCTTATTAATCCCATGATGGATTTTCGTTCTATGAATATACAAGTACATGGGATTAGGGAAGATGATGTAATCGATGCTCCGACATTTCCTGAAATATGGTCAACGATTCATCAATATTTATCAAAAAGTGTCGTGATTGCACATAATGCTAGTTTTGATATGAGCGTGATCAGGCATACGCTAGACCATTTTCAACTTACTTACCCTGAAATAAATTATCTTTGTACGGTAGCTATTTCTAAAAGTATGTGGCCCGGTTTATACAATTATAAACTAAATACATTAGCAGAATATCATAAAATAATGTTTAACCACCATAATGCATTAGAAGATGCGAGGGTTGCAGCACGCGTGTTTTTAGAGGCGATAAAGGTAAGTAAGACAAGCTCAATGGAGCAGTTTTTAGAACGATGTCACCTACAAACAGGAAAAATCTATGAACGTGGCTATCATGCACCTAAAATGAAAAGATCTCGACAACGTAAGCAGATCTTCATAAAATAAAGACTTTGTTCTTATGAGGCTGAGACAAAAGAATGAAGAAACAAACGAACGATGATTAGTTGAAATTAATTAGGTGGTTACCCCCAAAAGTTAGAGTTTATACTATGCAGCTGATTGGCTGGATTGCGTTCGGTAC